>CAZGQU010000007.1:0-436 GCA_964527845.1 uncultured Candidatus Saccharibacteria bacterium
TAAACGTCGCCCCAAACAACGTATCCGGCCGCGTGGTAAAGACCTTTATATTATCTTCTGAATTCTCAATTCTAAATTCTATTTCGGCACCTTTGCTTTTGCCGATCCAGTTCTTCTGGGCTAGCTTGACGCTTTCTGTCCAGTCCAGCTCATCGGTAGCTTCTAAAAGCTCGTCAGCATATTCGGTAATCTTAAAAAACCATTGCTTGACTTCTTTTTTCTCCACTAATGGGTCGTCAGGACCATCATGGCGCCAACATTTGCCGTCAATCACTTGTTCATTTGCCAATACGGTATTGTCAATTGCGCACCACCACTGCATACGGCTGTCTTGGTAAGCCAGGCCATGCTTATGCATCTGAGCGAAAATCCACTGTGTCCACTTGTAATATTCTGGTAAATGCGTAGCGATTTCTTTTTCCCAGTCATTGCTCCA
>CAZGQU010000007.1:446-11561 GCA_964527845.1 uncultured Candidatus Saccharibacteria bacterium
TGCTTAACTGTGGCGAGACACCATCTTTAATGGCGTAATTCTCAGCCGGCAACCCAAAAGCATCCCAGCCGACAGGATGGTAGCTTTCGTAGCCTTGCTGGCGCTTAAAGCGAGCCTTGACGTCACTGATCGTGTAATTCATGGCATGGCCAATATGAATACCGGCGCCGCTCGGATAGTTGAACATGCTCATCGCGACGTATTTCGGCTTGTCGCTACTTAAATTCGTGGTGTATGTTCCAGTTTCGTCCCAGAACTTCTGCCACGTAGGTTCAATCTCTTTAGGGTTATATCGTTGCATCACAGCGTATTATAACAGAGGTTAACAGATTAGAATATCTACTTTGTTTGCTTTGCGATATTAATGGTCTACACAGCTTGCAGCCAAGCGGTTCTGCGTTCTATTTCACCACGCTGGATGTGGCTATAGTATTCCATGAGCTTTTTGGTAATCGGTCCGATAGAGCCTTCTCCGATAGGTCGCTTATCTATGGAGAGTATAGGAGTAATATGAGCACTAGACCCACAGAAAAACGCTTCATCGGCAATATATAGCTCACTTCTGTCCATTGGTCGCTGTGCAGTAGGAATCTCTAAATCTGCGGCCATAGTTAGAGTGGTATTGCGCGTAATGCCTTCTAAAATGTCAGTTGCATTATCTGGAGTAATCAGCACCCCATTCCGAACAATGAAAAGATTGGCCACTGTACCCTCGGCAACATGGCCGTTATGGTCTAGAGCAATCGCTTCGTCATAGCCGTTTAATAAAGCTTCGTTCTTCATCAGACTGGCATTGATGTAGCTGCCGTTAATTTTAGCGCGTGACGGCATAGCGTTGTCAGCGGTGCGCTTCCAGCTCGACACGCAGACATGTACCCCATCTGGATTAAGGATAGCCCCCATAGGATATACGTAAGCGGACACACTATTTTTAAGACCATGGATACGCGTGCCAGCAATAAGTTCATCAACGAATACCGCTACCCGTACGAGAACATCTTCGCGAATATTATTGCGTTTTAGCAAGGTCATCATGGTTTGTTCAAATTTCTCGTAGCTCCACTCTTTTACGAAACTATGAAAGTCCATAATCTGTGCAGATTTTACAAGCCGATCATAATGCTCTGGCATACGGAAAATATTAAGTTTCTGTTGATCTTCATTCCATATCGCATTAAAAACGGTGTAAATAGTAAGGCCATACAGTACTGGCGAACTGGCAATGCTAATATTAGCCTTCTCAAACGGCACAAATTCATCCCGCAGATACGCAATGGATTTTGATAACTAAACATATTAGAACTGCTGCAGGTAATTAGTGCCGAATGTCGTAGTTAAAGACTGCTGCTCCGAAAAACGCTCTTTACTATACGATATTAGTTTTTGCACAAGATCCACGTTGCTAATACCGGCTCGGTTAAAATTATGGGCATACAAGCCGCCAGGCAATGGATTAACTTCGTTAAAATAAACCTCCTTGGTCTTGCTATCGATCAACATGTCTACTCTAGCGATGCCACTACAACCAAATGCTTTATAGATGCCTATACCTAAGCCTTCAGCCTTCTCGTATAACCCTTTCGGCAATTCAGCGGGGAGCTGACTGTAGCCTTGGATACCTTTAGTACCGCCTTTTCCCTTACCCTTTTTGCCGCCTTGCATATATTTTGTGTCGAAGTCAAAGTAATCTTCAGGTTTTGTTAACGGTCTTTCCAGCATAGCGGGGAGCGGTTGATAGTTTCCAATGATTGGGAGGGTAACTTCTATAAGATTAGCCACGGCTTCCTCAACAATGATGCGATTATCGTAATGGGCCGCGACTTCAAGCGCATTGCGCAACTCCACTTCATTTGTCACCCGACTAATTCCTATGCTCGAGCCGAGATGGGCCGGTTTAATAAACAAAGGGAATGTTAGGGTCTGATTTATTTCTTTAAGAATTCTGTTTGGGAATCGTTCAAGAGCCGTTTTTGAATAATATAGAAATTTAGTTGTAGGAAGATTGTTTGCAGCCGCCACCTGTTTAGCCAAAACTTTATCCATAGCTATAGTTGCCGCTGCAACACTGCAACCTACATATGGCACGCCGGCCATTTCAAGCAATCCCATAAGCGAACCGTCTTCACCGTATGTTCCATGCATGGCCGGAAAGACAACATCTATTTTTCGTTGCTGTTTCCGGCCTGCGATGCCGCTAGCTTTAATAAGCGTCATGCCACCATCAAATTGCACACTTGCGGGTTGCGTGCGATGTAAAAAGTCTTGAATTTTATCTGATGTAAAAAGCTGAATATCTTTCAGTTTTTCATCCCAGTACCACGTACCATCCTTAGCTATATATACTGCTTCAACTTTGTATTTTTTCGTCAGCTCTAGTGGCTTAATAACGTTCGCAAGCGCTGTAACAATTGATATATCATGTTCAGTCGAACGTCCGCCAAAAATGACAGCTACAGTTTCCATACTGCTAGTGTATTACATTAAATTATGCAATTCAATACTACAATTTGACTATACAATTAACGATAATTATCGGTCCAGTCATTCTGCATTAGCACCAAATCGCCTGCCGCTACAAAATTAACTAGGTTTGAATAAAACTCCAAAGGATGGCTCTCGATCTTCAACTCCCCTTCGTATCCTGCGGTTTCTAGACCGCTCTGAATATAGGTCGTGACTGAATTTTGCATAAGCACCACAACGTCTGGTTGAGCCTTGGCAAGTAATTCTCCTGCTTCCTTATGTACGATTTCAGTCTCCTTTCCTTGATCAACCAAACCCGGAGTGACATACCATTTTCTTTTTGCATGTAATTCACGCAAAAGCTCCGTGCCAGCCCGAATACCTTCCAGATTTCCATTGTAAGTGTCGTCGATTATCCATGCGCCGTTTAGTGGGTATGGCTGCATACGATGTTTATACGGCTCAGTTTTGGCAATACCTGATTCTATCTTGTCTTCACTAATACCTAATTCGTACGCTAGCCCAGCAGCCAAGCACAAGGGGCCTATCATATGTCGGCCAACTAATCTTGTCTGGAGCTTCAGCTGCTTTCTTCCTTTCGTAAGTGTAAAAGACATGCCATGGATATCCATTTTTATGTTTGTTACTTTCCATCCGAGCGCGCCGCTACGGCTGTAGGTGCAAAAACTCTCCTCAATAAACGGCTTAGCTTCCAATGATTCATTGTTAGCATAGACATTTTTTGCATCAATCATTTCGCCCAGAGAAAATATGTCAACTGCAGCATTTTCAACTGTTTTATATTGATCTAAGTGTGCCGGTGCTATGCCTGTAATAATTGCATGGGTCGGCTTAATGTAACGAGAAAATTTCGCCACATCACCTGGCTTGCCTTCGCCAAATTCGATAAGTAAAATATCTTCCTCGCCGCTTAAATTTTGTGCAAACCGAGCATGCGAGAGCATCACATTTTTATTTCCTGGGGTGGCGGCTACTCTTTTACCATCGCCAAGTACTGCGGTAAGTATTTCTTTCATACTTGTTTTGCCGTAGCTACCAGCAATTGCTATTTTTGGTCCATCAAAGTTATCGAAAATTTTTTCTGCTTGGACACTAAGTCGTTTTTCACGAGGTACAACTACAAAAATGCGGCCTACGATCATTGGAATGATAATAAAATGAGCCCAGACATATGGCACACCTATAATAATCAACGCTCCAACTGCATAATAACCCTCTATCAGCAACCAAACCCCTAATATAATTTGACCGTAAATGCCAACCAACATACTAGCTAACAACATCCTGGCGATTGATGTAACGTCTAGAGCACGTCGGTACATAATGGTCGTAAAATCACGAGTTCGCCACAACCACACCAAATATGCTTGAGGTTTATACTCTGTACTTTGCAGCATATAAACGACGCTCTTGGCAAAGCCTGTTGTATATAAATACAATAAGCGTCGAATCATTTTAGAAAATCCTTTATTGACCGTTCCACTACTTCGGGAGCATCCTGGTAGATGAAGTGACCAGCTGCTCCGACTATTTTTAATGTCGAACCATCAATGAGCTTATTGAATAGCTCTCCATACGCAACAGGCGTATCAGTATCGTTCTCGCCATACATAAGTAGCGTCGGAGTTAAAATGCGAGCAGCATCAGCCTGGACATCATCTGCGACTATGTTTACAAATGTTTCCTTCATACTTTCGACGACCAACATGTCAGAATCGGAAGACGCGTATAGTTTGCTGCGCAACGTATGTTGCAGTCGAGCTGGCAATGGCTTAACTGCTACTTTGCCGGTCTTGGCGATTACTTTTGTCACTTTTTTTCGAAAATTTTTCTTATTTCGCATACCAGAACTTGCAAGTAACACAAGCCTATCAGCCGTTATTATATCTTGGCCCAAACCTCTTATTGCTATGGCTCCGCCATTTGAATGTCCGATAATTGCCATCGGTTCTTTAGCGCCGATTTTCTTTAAAAATTGTGCGACAAATTGCGCATAATCTGTTAAATCCCACGAGGTATTTGGACAATCGCTACCGCCAAAACCAGGTAAGTCAGGAATAATGACAGTATATTTTTTGGATAGATTTTTTTGCAGCTGCTGCCAACTACGCCCCGAGTCGCCCCAACCATGCAAAATGAGTATTACCGGGCCACTGCCGAGCTTTTCATAATTAACAAGTAAACCATCAACTACGACTTGCATATCCCTAGCATTATACGGCAAACTGGTGCTGTTTTTGTCGCAGCCAATATGAAGATTGACGGACAAGTTTTGATTGGTCGGCATCGTTGGCGAGCAAAGCCTTGAGTGCTTCTTCGGCAAACACGCCGTTTTGTGAACCCTTGGCAAGTACCACGGCGTTATTTTTAAGTATTGATTTTACGTACTCGCCAGCTTCGTACGGGCTGTTACATGCTTTTACTTCGCAGCCTTTTTCTTTGGCGACTGGCGCAATGTACTCATTAGCCTGTTTGCCGATTGTTACCACGCAGTCAAGTTTTTTCGGATCACAATATGCACCAATTGCTTTGTGCTCAGCATTCGAGCTTTCACCAAGTTCGTTCATGCTGCCCAAAATAGCAATCCGCTGCGCAGCGTCAAATTCATACAATACGTCGAGGGCTGCTCGAACTGCCACCGGACTCGCGTTATACGTGTCGTCTATTATTGTTGTTTCTCGTACGCCCGATAATAGTTGCATGCGTCCGGCAAATGGTTTGAGCCGGGTGAGCGCTTCTTTGATTTCGTTCGTTGTCACGCCCAGTTTATGAGCAACTGCTGCAGCAGCCAACGCAGCCTTAGCGCCCTGCCTGCCTAACATTGCGAGCCGAACATCAAATGTATCGTGAGGCAAGCATACACGTACTGTCTGGCCCGAGCGATCATGAGCATTATCCGTCGCTTGATAATCTGCACTACTAAACCCGTATGAAAAGAACGCGGTTTTCGGTCTATATTTTTCTGCCGTGTCGTCGATATTTACTAATAGCTGCTGTGAAAATTCCGCTATTTTTAATTCTTCTTCAGCTACTGCGTCAAGGCTGCCAAAAAATTCCATATGCTCTGCCTGCACAGCGGTGAGCACACCGATATCCGGAGCTAAGTAGGCAAACTTTTCAATTTGCCCAGGTCCATCAGTCCCAATCTCTACCACCACACTGTCAAATGGGTAGCGCTTAAGAAGGGCTGCTTGATTCGCAATTATTATGTATACCCATGCAAAAATGTTAAATAACGCCGGCTCTTTATGTCCGAATATCACTAACGGCACTGTTAAGCGATCATTATAATTTCCTTCCTGGTATTGCACATTCCGGCCGGATGCAATGAGTACCCGGGCAATCGCGAGCTTAGTCGAAGTCTTGCCGACACTACCACCGACTGCGATTAACGAAAATGTATTGCGCGCTCTCAAGCGCCTAACCTGCCATTCAAAAATTGCCGATAAAAAGTTTTTGCCGAATCGTTTAATCATATTAACTTGGTTGTATCCGTATATCTCGTAGTATACGCGTAACCAGGCGTTTCAAAAACAACGGAATAATAATCAAATGCGCCCAAACAACCGGCGCAGCAATTATAGTTGCTGCGCCAAAATACAGATTTTCATACAGCTTATCGTTGTAGCCACTGGAGGCAACTAAAATTCCTGCAATTATTTGAGCGTATATAAACACTTGCCACACCTTGGCAAGTGTTTTGTCGGTTGTAGTTAGGGTGTCTGCTGTCTTAACTAGTCGAAAATTTTGGGTTTGCCAAAACTCCTTGATATAAGCGAGAGAATTGTATGAGTTCTTTCGAATCAGCCCCATAAGGCTCCGGGAAAATCCGGGCATATACATACTCATGATCGCTCTGACTCCTGATTTGATAGACAAGGTAACTTTGACCATAACTACATTTTTGGCAATATGCCAGCAAAACCTGCCACAATAATCGCACTGCCAATCAATACCAACACCAAACCGAATATCATGAGCCCGCTGCCGCCACCGGAATGCTTTTTGGGATCTTCAGGTACAATCTTGCTAAATTCGAGGTGTGGATTATGTTCTAGTTTTGACGTCTCTGCACTTGAGGGCTGGGATGCTACTAGTGCAGTATGAGGAGAAGTATCAGCTGTTGACACAGGTGCCGCTATCGACTGATTAGGTGGCATAACCGGAGGTGCTGGTTCTGCATGAGCAGATTGCTCGGTAGGCATAGACACCGGACTAAGACTTGCTACATCTATATCACTTGTTATATCTTCTGGATTTTGCGGCGGCGTTTGCGTGGCCGGCGTAATTGAAGCAGCTGCTTGCTGCACCGGAAATACATCTCTGCCGACTATCGGCGGAGGCGTGCCAACTGACACAGGGGTGTCCGCGACTGGCTGTTGACCTGGTGCAATTGGGTTCATGTCCCTCCCTTTATTTATGCTTATGTTTTATTATACAGATTTTGAAAAATCAGAAAAGCTTGCGCACATTAAATGCTTGAGCTGTCATCAAATCCAGAAAATCCTGAAGTGTAATCTTGCACCGGAATCAACGTCTGCAGTTCGTCAAATAGTTGCAGGACAGGCTTAGCGTTCGCAGGCTTATCAACAGAAACCGTACCGTAGCTAATTGTTGCTTCAAAGCTGCCTTTCGTGTTGCTGTTCTGGGCATCTTTAACAGTTGATTCGCCAGCAATTTTAACAATTCGTTTATTAGCCTTGTCCACCCAAACCTTCAACGGCGTTATGTCATCATCAGCTAATTCAGAAGTATTGAGCTTGTCCGATTTAGCCATATCACCGCATTTGCTTAGTGCTTTCATGAATGACAAATTATCAACCGGCAGTCCATCTATATATTTAGCAGTCTTATTGTCGTCAATTGCAAGTTCGTATTTTATTGCCGACTTGCCACTAACCGTATCATCGGCATGATTCTTAATAGTTGCAAATGGATTTTTGCTATATGCATCCTGCAGAAGTTGTATATCCTGCTCGGTTAATGAAAGGCTGTCTACCGCGCAGGTAATATCACTCGAGTCTAGCACTGTACTGTCCACAAGTACCCATTGGTTGGACACCAATTGCGCGACATCATCAACCATTTTGTCTGCCACTCCACTATCCCCTCCCATGAAGACGGCCGCATAAGGGCGAACAATTGGCTTAAGTGTGCTGAGGTCCCCAACTTTGAAATATAGGTTTTTGTCAATGTAGCGGGCTTCTACCGGAATCTCTACTCCGCTAGCTGTCAATTTCATATCTAATGCGGATGTCTTGTCAGACACACTGCTTTTACTTTTGAAAACAGCCTTCATGGCCGGCATGGCATCGTCCTTACTGTTATCCGCTGCTTGCAACTCTAACGCTCCGTCTGTCGTAAAGTTCTTTTCAAGTAAGGTATTTTTAAGTGCCTGGCTCAGTACATTTTCTGGCTTATTTGGTACAATCAGGCCGACGTATGCCGCGGCAGCGCCACCCAATAACACCGCTGCTGCACCCACCACTGTTAGCGCCACAGCCAGCTTTTTGCGACTTTTCTTAGCACCAGGATTTGGTGCATCGGCAGAAACTGACGGTGCTGTATATGCTATTGGGGTTGGGGATGACGACTGGCTTGGCATGCCGTTTGTAGGCTGCGGCATATCCGTCGGCGCAGGTGATGACGGCTGCTGCGGCACATCGCTACTTTGACTTGGCGTAAATACCTGCGGTTCTTGCGGGGTTTGATTTTGTGGAACAGCGTATATGCCCTGGGGGACTTGAGACGCCGGTGGGGGCGCCAGCGGATCAGTCGGCTTTGCAATGTTAGGGTTATTAGTTGGCTGATTGGGATCGTTTGGATTCATTAATTGTGTAATTCCTTTAGCTTAAGCGTTATGTCGCCATTATATGATACTCGGATAAAACAAAAAAATTATTGCAGCTGACCAGATAATCGCTGGCTGAGCTCAGTAATTGGAATGGTTTTTTGCGGCAAATTAACGTGTTTCTGGATACCATAGCCTTCATATGTCTCGTTTCTGTCAGCCGCGGCTGTATATTTTACACTTTTTACGTGTCTGGAAAGCACATCGACACTTACTGTCAGGTCAGTTGGACTAGCATTTGCGTAATCAGCCGGATCTAAGCCTGCTACTCTGTCTGCAAGCCCAACGCTTTCGCCGAATAGTTTTAGCATTTGCACGTAAGTCTGTGGCACAAGCTGCACATTATAGATATATACAAACCTGCCGCCTTGCTTCTCTTTTTTCACATTGTCGTAATTGATAGAAAAAACAGTATTCTTATCCATAAATTGCAAAATTTCAATACGCTTTACAGGCGGCACATTGCCCATCGGCAGTATGCCGAATAAAGTTTGGGCAAATGTATCTTGTGCGCCCGTACCACCTAAATCGCCTTTTGCCCATATATTTAAGGCATGAGAGAAGTCAAGCGGCTTTCCGTTTGGGTCTTTAGTGCTGGTTTTGATTTGCAAATAACGCACATAACTTGCACCCGGAGTGTTAATCGCTTCCGTTTTTACTGTATCAGTCTGTTGCGAAAGTACCGTCATACTATGCACCAAATTTTGTGCGCCGAGCTGCGTCTGAGCTGTTTCTTTTACGGTTACACCATTGCTGTCGCTGCTCGTATGGTGCGTAAATCCGCTGGTAGAGAAATTATTTTCAAGCATCCCGTTCCATACGTTGGCCGGATTCTTATACACAACTTGCCACCACGCGAACAATGCGCCAAACAAACAAACAATACTCACAATAAGTAACCAATACAAGGCAGGAATTGAAGCTAGAAAGGGCTTGGGCGAATCTTGTGTAGGCATGTATCTTATTGTAGCAAGAAGTAGCTCTGAAGCACTGTGTACTGCCATTGAATTATTATTCTACCTCTGTTATACTTGTTTTGTTTTAGCGAGGGGCATTGGCGCAGCTGGCTAGCGCGCTTCCATGGCATGGAAGAGGTCATCGGTTCAAATCCGATATGCTCCACCAGTTCTTAAAAGACGCTTCGCTCGAGTCTACTAAAGGTTCTAGTGGGACTTTTTGGGTTCAAATCTGATAATCAAAGCCACGCGCAGATGCTTGCATCGAGCATGGCTGCAGCATTATCCCAAAGGAGCAATGCGACGACAGGTATGCTCCACCATTCTATTTCGCTATGCTTCACAGAATTTAACTAAGTTATAGGTAAAATGCCCTCCAAGCTTTATGTGACAGATGGATTTTATTTGGTGCAGCAATACGTTCTACTATGTCTAGATAATTCGTTTATTACGCAGCATAGCAAAGACGGCAATTATTAAAACTATTGTTATGCCAAGCAAAAATTCAAATGCATGGGCCCAATTATGAAACGGCAGCCTAATGTTCATACCGTACATACCGAAAATTGCATTTGGCAGTGTAATAACCACCGTAACAAGGGTTAGGATTTTCATAGTACGGTTTAGGTTATTCGAGCTGATTGAACCGTAAGCCTGACGGATATTAATAATGGATTTGATATTCGAGCGACAGGCTTCGATGGACTGTTCGTTATTAAGTAGCAAATCTTCGACAATGTCTTGGTCTTCTTCAAATAGCGGTAAATGACGGCCAAGTGACAAACGGCGCAGTGTTGCATTGGTGGGTAATAATGCCGATAGAAACTCATTTAGCTCATCTTCGATGGTTACAAAATCAATAAAATCCTGGTTGGCGATTTCGTGGCCCCGGAGTCGTGAGCGAATAGCCTTAATTTGCTTGCTGGCAAGCGTTATGTAGCTGTCATATTGCTCAACCATTTGGTGCATAATTTGCAAAACCAACTTAGTACGCTGCGTCGTGGCGAATTCGGCCCGATTATTCAAGAACATATCGACGCAACTAAGATGCTTCAAGGAAATCGTAATAAGTACGTCCGATGCAAAAATAAATAGCATCGGCATAGTATCAACCTCTCCGCTTGGCGTATTGTATGCAGCCCGCACGAAAATATAGATCTGGTCATTTTCACGCTCCAAGCGTGGCATTTCGTCTTCGTCGAGTGCGTCCACCACATAGCCTTCGTTGAGCTTAAACTGCTCGACAAGCTGACTTATTTCTTGATGCGTCGGATTTTCAGCGTATACCCATGCACCGCGTTTGCTGTTTTCCAGGTCAGCCAGTTCCTTGCTGCGTAAACTCTTATAGTAATATTTAATCATTTTGATTTCCTTTGGAATTCGTCTATTTAGCCTTATTGTATCGTACGTTCCAGCATTTTGCCTAAAGCAGGCGAGACAACAAGCCAAAATAAAAGAAGCTGCTTATTAAAAACAACTTCTTGGTTATCGTGCGCGCCCACCCGAGCGACTCAGGTAAATTTTATTTTGGTAGGTAAGTGTTTATTTTACGCGGCCGCTCATAACGCACGACTTGCCTTAAGCATAAAAGGTTTTTAATTATTTATCAAGCACTGCCCGTGTCACCCTATTTGGTCAACATCTTTAGTAAGTCTTCTTCTGTTATTTGCATAGTACCAAGTTTTTTAGCTTTTTCCAGTTTGCTGGCGCCGACGTTATTACCGACCACTAAGTAGTCAGTGTCTTTGCCAACTGAACTTTGGAAAGTGCCGCCTAGTGTACGAATTTTTTCACCGGCTTCATCACGACCCATCGATTCCAGTG
>CAZGQU010000007.1:11571-18194 GCA_964527845.1 uncultured Candidatus Saccharibacteria bacterium
CCTAACGAACGAAACTTTTCGAGTAGCATTTGATTTTCACTGGCGGCAAACCATGCAACTATTGACTCAGCAACAACCGTACCGACACCCTCGACATTTTGCAGCTCATCAATGGTAGCTTGCGATAATTTTTCAAGCGATCCGAATACTTCGCTCAAATCAATCGCGGTTTGCGTGCCCACATGACGAATTCCTAAGCCGTAAATAAAACGCGGCAGTGGCGGGTTCCGCTTCGCGGCAATAGCGTCAACTAGCTTGGTAGCCGATATTTCTGCAAACCGGTCAAGTGACTGAACCTGCTCTTTGGTTAGTGTATAGATATCGGCGAGATCATGTACTAAGCCGGCGTCCACGAGTGCTTCAACATTTTTCTCGCCTAATGTGTCAATATCAAGCGCACTCTTGCTAGCAAAATGCTCGAGCGCCCGTTTGAGTAACAGTGGTCCAGTTGCGCCTTTCACGCGGTATACCGCTTCGCCGTCCGGGCGCTCAAATCGTAGCTCCGGGTATTGTCGCTTAAGCTCAACTTCCATGTCAAACGGCTTTGCTGTTTTTGACCGCAGCTCTGTTATTACCCGGTCAACTTGCGGGATAATATCACCGGCCTTGAATATGACTACAGTATCACCGACACGGATGTCTTTACGGGCAATTTCGTCTGCGTTGTGAAGACTAGCGTGCTGAACGGTGGTACCAGCGACAACCGTTGGGTCAAACACTGCTATTGGTGTCGCTGCACCTGTTCGACCGATTGAAAGTACAATGTCTTTTACGACAGTGGTTGCTTCTTCTGCAGGGTATTTGTATGCCACGGCACCACGAGGATTCTTGCCGACTACACCAAGCTCGCCATAAAGTTTGCGGTCATTCAATTTAATCACCAAACCATCGGTATTAAACGGTAAATCATGACGTTTTTCATCCCATTCGGTCACAAAACCCATAACCTCGTCAACTGTCTTGAACACCTCAGCTTCTTTGTTAGTAATAATGCCGAGCGTCCGGAGCGTTTTATATACAATCATATACGTCGGAACTTCTGAAGCGTCTTGGCGCACCATATCGTACGCCCGGAATTGTAACGGTCGCGCCGCTACCAATTTCGGGTCGAGCTGGCGTATTGTGCCGGCGGCTAAATTTCGCGGGTTGGCAAATACTGGCAACCCCTCTACTTGGCGGACGGCATTCAGTTTTTCAAAATCTGCTTTTAGCATGATGATTTCGCCACGGACTTCAGTTCGACCCTTAAGAAATTTCTCATAACCCTTGGCTTGACGTAAATTCAGCGGCACTGAATGTATAGTACGGACATTCATGGTCACGTCCTCGCCAACAAATCCATCGCCACGGGTTATAGCTTGCACGAATTTACCATCTTCGTACACCAATGCACAGGCAAGTCCGTCCATTTTGATATCACAGAAAAATTCATGGGTCTTTCCAGGTGCCAGCTTGTCAGTCCGTACAATCCAGGCCTCCACATCTTCGCGACTAAACACATCGTTTAAGCTCAACATACGGCTGGAGTGTTCGACTTTATTAAATTTTTCGAGCGCCTTACCACCAACTCGCTGCGTTGGACTGTCCGATGTAATCAGCTCTGGAAATTCAGCTTCGATAGTTTTTAGCTCGCGCATCAAACCGTCGTACACCGCATCAGATACACTTGGCGCATCGAGCACGTAATATTCGTATGAATATTTTGCCATCAATGTGCGCAGTTCTGCCGCTCGTCCCATTGCTTCGCTTTTATCCATTGCCAATAAGCTCCCGATACAAGCTATACATATAGGTATGTATAAGCCCGATACCAATAATGCTCAAGACATAGAATACCCAGGGGGCTATGGCGGGTAGCGCTAAGATAATCGGCAGCATAATTGCCGCTACTATCAACAGTGATGCTCCTCCCAAGAACAACATTTTCCGAAGCACCAAAAAACGTCGGCCACGGACCAAGCCGCGAGCAGATTTGAGCGCCTTAAGCGGAGCCATATCGGGCAGAGTCACAATATACATCGCAAACAATGAAGACAGCAAAAAATATGTCGACACGACTGCTCCCGTAATAAAAACCCCTAGCCACAAAATTTGTTCCAGGCCAGTTGCTGCTATGCCATTCGAAACCACCACATTGTACAGCCAGCCACCGATTAGGAACGGCAGCAGTTGAAGGCCGATCACAAACAGCACCAACAAAAATGGTATAAGCGGATACATGCCTTTGTAATAAGCGTCGCGCAGACGAACCTGTTCCTTTGCAAGCACATGCCTGAGCGCCCAAATGAATGCAAGCGTACTTAACATGAGAAATATAAACTGATACGTGCTGGCCTGAGCAGAACCGGTCTGGCCAGTCGTGCCGATTAAATAAGAGAATGAAAGCAATCCCACTGCGACACTACTTGATCCGTCAAACGACTCCTTTATCATGTCATTGAACGCACTGAAGTCGGTCTTTAGTACTCCTTGCACAAATACGAGCTGCAACAGCGCATATATCAACATTAGTCCACCAAACAGCTTCTTGTGCTGCCACAAGAATGTCAGGCTCATTTTGAATAACGCAGGCGCCGGACTAAGCGGCGTCAACGGCGCTGATGCATTCTCTGAACTTGTTGGTTTAGCTTGTACTTTTTGGACTTTAGATGAGGCTCTGCGTCGTTGTTTTCTTGTTGGTTTTGTAGCCATGGCATTTACGCGTGGGTCGACATTGTGCGCAGTCTTTTTACACGCTCCTCAATTGGCGGATGGGTACTAAAAAGACCAGCAATACTTCCAGACTTTAGGGGATTTGCAAAAAACAAGTGCGCGGTTGAGGTGTTTTGCTTCCTGACAGCACTACCGTGACTGCCAATCTTTTCCAATGCACTAGCGAGACCTTCCGGATAGCGGGTCGTCAAAGCGCCGGTAGCATCTGCCAAATATTCCCGACGACGAGAAATTGCCAGCTGAATCATTGTTGCTACAACCGGTGACAGCAATGCCGCAATAATACCCAAGCCAAACAATAAAGCATTGTTATTGTCATTGTCTCGGAAAAACGTCATGTGCAAAATAATGTCGGCAATCAAAGAAATCACGGCAACCAGCGCAAACGCAATCATCGATACGCGAATATCGTAGTTTTTGACGTGGCCCATTTCGTGCGCTAATACACCTTCGAGCTCTTGGTCATTCATAATATCCAAAAGGCCGGTTGTTACAGCAACCGCCGAGTGCTTTGGGTCGCGGCCGGTGGCAAATGCATTGGGCGCTGGATCATCCATAATAAACACTCGTGGCATTGGCAGCCCATCAGTAATTGCCAAGTTTTCTACCATGCGCCACAATCGCGGGTTGTCTCTTTTTTGGATTTCTTGGGCACCATTTACCGCCAGCGCCATTTTGCTACCAGCAAAATACGTAATCAGAGCATATATTAACGCGCCAATGAGTACGCCGATAGTAAGCGTGGGTGTACCACCGACAACTACGGTGAATATCCATGCCAATGCTCCGACAAAGGCTATAAAAGCCAACATGATATACACTGTTTTTCGCTTGTTGGCTGCTATTTCACTATACATAAATACTAAATGTAACTATCTATTACTTACTTTTAATTTTTTAATTAAAACTTGACGTCAACTGGCTGGGCGGCTGTTGCCATTTCGCTTTCGTCGAGCTCAAAGAACTCTTTGTCCTGCCGAAAGCCAAGCATGCTTGCTGCAAGGTTGCTTGGGAAAACTGTGCGCCTGGTGTTGAAATCACGTACGACACCGTTGTAAAACCGGCGTGCAGCCTGGATTTTGTCTTCGGTATCAACCAGCTCCGCTTGCAATTGTAAGAAGTTTTGGTTCGCTTTAAGGTCTGGGTAACTTTCGGCAACCGCAAACAAACTTTTTAGTGCGCCCTCGAATTGATTTTCTGCCTCGGCGGTTTCTTTTACGCCTTGGGCATTCAAGGTATTGGCGCGAGCTTCGGTTACTTTCTCAAAGACTTCTTTTTCGTGTGCCGCATAGCCCTTAACAGTATTTACGAGGTTCGGAATAAGATCAAGGCGACGCTTTAGTTGCACGGTGATGTCGCTCCATGCTTCCTCGGCTCGTACATTCAACCGAACGAGCGAGTTATAAATTAGTACCAAACTGACGATTGCGACTGCGACGACGATACCTGCAATAATGAGCCCTGTCATGTCCTGTTTACTCCTTACGTTAGTGTACTTAAAGTATAACACAATCTTGTATGTATTGCTCTGTTAGTTGCGAGGTTTAGCATAAGCAACTCAAGGTAGGTTATGATAGCATTATGCGCGTAACTTCCTACCCCGCACAGCGTCCCAAAGTCAAATCTAAAACCCACTACAAACGTATGCTGATCGGGGTTTTAGTTATATGCGCTACTTATATATGCGCTACTTCGTTCTGGCCACTACAAGCTATTCAAGCGTCAGTCATTTCACAGCCTGCAGAGACCGTTCCGGCTGCCACACTAGCCTGGCCAAGTTATGGCACTGGCGCCATTGGCACCGTGAAAGACGGCGTGTTGGCAATCAATGGCTCCGACAGCCCTATTCCCACTGCCAGCATGGCCAAGATAGTAACTGCCCTTGTCGTCCTCGATGCTAAGCCTATCACGAGCGGCTTGGCCAGTCCGAGCATAACCTTCTCTAATCAAGATGTGGCGTTATATCATACATATCTTTCCCAGAATGGAGCAGTTGCGCCTGTTTCGGCCGGCTTACAACTCGATGAGTACCAAGCCTTACAGGCAATGTTGTTGCCTTCGGCCAACAATTACGCCGATAGCTTGGCAATATGGGCCTATGGCTCGCTGGATGCGTATATCACTGCTGCCAACCAATATCTGAAAACCCATGGCATACGGAATACGGTCATTGCAGATGCAAGCGGCTTTTCGCCCAACACTATGAGCACACCTACTGATTTAGTAAATATCGGCCGATTGGCCATGCAAAACCCGGTACTCGCAGATATTACATCACAAGAATCGGCAGATGTTCCAGATGTTGGTACTATCCATAGCACCAACATCTTGCTCGGAACGGACGGAATTGTAGGCCTTAAAACCGGCACAACTGACGAAGCTGGCAGCTGTTTATTATTCGCTGCAAAGTACGCAGTAAATGGCGAGCCAATAGTCATTGTTGGAGTCTTAACCGGCGCACCTTCGCATCAAATTCTTTTTAATGATGTGACAACTTTACTACACAGTGCTCAAGTTTCCTTTCATAGTATTCAGGCCGCAAAAAAGGGTCAAACATTTGCTATTTATAAAACACCGTGGGGCACTACGGCAAAAGCGAAATCCGTAAAAGATGTAAATTTTGTGGTTTGGGGTGGCGAAGCTATACGAAATGATATTGCGGCAGCGGATCTCAAACCGGGCGCTCAAATGTCCGGTAACGCCAATTTTAAGACGAGCGCACAAAATAAACGTGTTGACCTTAAGCTGGATCAGCCATTATCAGGTCCGAGCATATGGTGGCGCCTAATTCACCCGACCGTAATATTCTAGGACTCGCTTTGAACAGGATGTTCAATTGTCCGCCGGAGCGGTATTTCCTTTAAGAAAAATACTGCGACACAAGCTATCACGAGCACAATGCCGCTCGCTAAAAATACATGCGACACAGCTACGGCAATCGCGTGTTGACCGCCAGATACAAATGCGTTATAAGCTTGAGTTGCGCCAACCTGAGTTGCTTCTGGCAGTTTTGCAATTTGCGCCATGGCTTGCTGCTTACCGTCGGCGGACAATATCTGCTGCAGCGTATTTGCATCAAGTTTTATACCGTGATTTTGCAACTGTTCAGCAAAATTATTACCAGACAGACTAGTAATTTGCTTTGTCAGCGTGAAGTTCAGAAGCGTACCCATAAGTGCTACGCCGATTGTTGAGCCCACACCTCTAAATAACTGCACCGACGAGCTCACTACACCAAGTAGTTTTTGCGGAAATGCATTTTGCACTATCAGGTTAAACAGCGGCATCATAATACCAATGCCGATACCTAACGGAATCATACGGATAATCAAATCCGCATAGCTGCTGGTGGCCGACAATGTTGCAAACCAAAAGAGCGCGCCCGTGGTTACAAACGTACCAAAAATTGCCATTTTTTTATATGTGCCGAGTCGCGACGTAATTTGACCGGACACCACGCTCGTAATGGTAAGTGACAAAACCATTGGCAACAAAATAATGCCTGAATTTGTGGCCGATGCGCCTTGCACAGTTTGGGCGAATAACGGCAAGAATATAATCGCACCGAACATCGCAATACCGACCAAGAAAAGCATAATGGAAGATACTCGGAAAATGCTATTCTTGAAAATATCAAGCGGGATTATCGGATCATGATGGCGCGCCTCGTTACGAATGAATAACCCGATGAGTACTGCAGCCGTCGAGAGCAGACCAATAATCTGCCATGATCCCCATGGATATTGCGTACCGCCCCAGCTAAAGCCGAGTAGCAGCGAGCCTAGCCCAGCAGCAAGAAGCGCCGCCCCGCGATAATCAATACCAGTTCTTACACCCTTGGCAATAATTGTCGGCAACAAAATATAAATCATACTAAACGCAACAATGCCGATGGGTACATTGACGTAAAA
>CAZGQU010000007.1:18204-19413 GCA_964527845.1 uncultured Candidatus Saccharibacteria bacterium
ACACCAGCGCCACGACAAATGGTCGGTAAAGAAACCGCCAAGCAGCGGCCCCACAACCGATGAGATACCAAACACTGCACCAAATAATCCCTGCCATTTGCCACGCTCAGCCGGAGTAAATAAATCGCCGATTACCGTAAAGGCATTCGCCATCAACACCCCGCCGCCAATACCTTGCAAAGCGCGGAAGCCGATGAGTGACGCCATATTCCACGAAGCACCCGTGAGCATTGAACCGACTACAAATATTGTAATGCCGATAAGCAACATCTTGCGGCGACCAAAAATATCAGACAGTTTACCGGCAATTGGAATTGTTACCGTTGAAGTTAGCAAGTAGGCTGTTACCACCCAGCTAAGCTCTTCAAGTCCGTTAAAATCCCTGACAATCGTTGGCAAGGCAGTACTTACAATTGATTGGTCAAGCGCTGCCAAAAATAAACTCGACATGACAGCTATCATGACAAATATTTTTTGGCGGGTGCTTATATGGTGCAGCATAGGCAGCTATTCTCTTTCTTGCTGATGTTACTTCTATTTTGGTTGGTGCCGTCCGGCAATCATTTTATTCATGATACGGATGAACGCGTCAATGTCAGCATCGTCTAGTGGCTCAACGTAACTTCGCAGTTTGGCATGAAGTTGTTCACGCTGTTTGGCGAGAAGCTTGCGGCCTTTTGCCGTGATAGCAAGCTGCTGTTCACGCTTGTCATCATTTGAACGAGTACGTTTTATAAGCCCTTCAGCTTCAAGTAGCCGCACCTGCTGTGTCGCTGCACTCGGCGTGATATTCTGCGATATAGCAATATCACTCAGTCGTGTGCAGCCATTATGGACGTGTAAAAGCAACTCCGACTGCGCCATAGTAAGTCCGTCGTGCGTATGCGCCGTTACTTGCTTGCGCACATGTCGCTTAAACTGCAAAAATACCGCAAGCAACTCATCAATTTTTGCATTTCTGTCCATACACCAACCTGATTATTGATAATTAGTTTAGTTAACTTACTAATATAATAAATTATTTTTGTTTATTGTGTCAATACACCAAGTAAAAAGCCCTGCTTGTGCAAGGCCCTTTACTTGGTGGGTTGTGAGGGATTCGACCTACCTTCGGCCGGCCCAAAACTTCACTGGTTGAAAACTAGTTTCAACCCGGAAGATTGCCTTGCGACATGCCACAGGCATGTCTCACCCCTCCCCTTGGCGTCG
>CAZGQU010000008.1:0-17273 GCA_964527845.1 uncultured Candidatus Saccharibacteria bacterium
TCATAACACTGTAAACGTTGACAGACTTTGCGTTCGTGATTGTCACATTCTGCACATTACTGGTAGCTTTCAGGAGCTTTTCATCAATTGCATCCACTACTACCAATGTTTTACCTTTGGCTTCAATTTTACTTAAGAGCTTCAACGTCGCTGCCGTTTTACCATCTTTTGAGGTAAATGCATCGATTACCTTGATACGGTTATTAGCTGCTGCCAGGCTAAGCGCTTGGCGAATCGCCTTGCGTTTTGCCTGTGTGTTTAAGCGCTTACTGTAGTTTTCTGAACCAGTTGGTCCAAACACGATGCCACCACCGCGCCAAATAGGGTTACGTGTAGAGCCAAAGCGTGCTCGGCCTGTGCCTTTTTGTCGCCATGGCTTCCGGCCACCGCCACGAACCAAACCGCGAGTTTTAGTAACAGCCAAATTCTCACGACCATTCGCCAAATATGCAGTATAAGCAAGCTTTAGGAGCTCATGGTTTTTGATCTCAACGCCAAACACCGCCTTATCAAGCTTTGCTGCCGTAGAAGCTTTTGCGCCTGCGCTTGTATATGTTGCAACAGCCATTATTTTGCCTCCTTAATAAGTACGATGCCGCGGCGTGGACCCGGCACTGCACCAGCTACACCAATAACACCGAGTTCAGTGTCTACTAGCGCAACCTTCAAGTTCTTAATGGTCACTTGCTCGTCACCCATTTGACCAGCCATTTTCTTGCCCTTGAAAATCTTCTGCGGATACATAGAACCGATTGAGCCTGGTCGGCGATAGCTACGACCACCGTGAGTTTTACGGCCTCGATGGAAATTATGTCGCTTGATAGTACCGGCGAAGCCTTTACCTTTGCTAGTGCCGGTGACATGAACTACATCACCAACTGAAAAGACCTCGGGGTTAACTGTTTCGCCAACTTTGAGGTCTTCGGTAATTTCATCTACGCGGAATTCACGAATAATCTTCGGGAGCACGCCAGCAGCCTTAAAATGACCCTTTTGTGCTTTATTAATATTGTTTTCTTTTGTTTCCTCAAAACCAATTTGGACCGACGTATAACCATCAGTCTCATCAGTTTTCACCTGTGTCACAACACAGGGACTAGCGGAAAGCAAAGTAATAGCCTGCACCTTACCATCTTCAGCTATGGTAGATGTCATGCCAACCTTTCGTGTGATTAGTGCTTTCATAGTTACCTCTGTTTAGTCCTGCACGGCCAAGGGCCGGTAATAAATATGCTTGGCTAATGGCGGTTTCTACCTCTGTTACAGAGAGCGACCTACCAAAAAACCAAGTGCAGGAATTTGATATACCATAACAGATTACCACGAAACCATTACTAGTGTCAATACGTTGCAAATTCTACTGCGAGCTCCTAGTACGAGACATACAGACCGAATGGCGCCACAAAACCAACGAGTGCTGCGACAAGCAATACCGCGTACTCAATTTTCCGGTCAGTCCGAAAATGCTCATGGCTGACAATTATGACGCCGAATATTAGTCCGAGCGGTATAGGTACTGTAACATTTGCGCCGTCATGCAATTTAAGCCATAAGCTACCCATAATCAAATAGACTGTCAGTTTCAACAAAAATAGGCCATCATATGTATCACCGCGATTGGATTTGCGTTTTTGTTTTGCCATAGTATGAGATCTATTTAACTATAGCTGTACGATAAGCACAAGGGCTATGCCGCAATAGCGGTTCTACCCAAAGTACCTATGACCTCTTCGTATCCCAATCTCTCATACACTTCGTTCGTGACTGCTTGTTCGTGCAAGCCAGCCCGAAAGGCGTGTTCAGCGCGCACTATGCCCTGGAGATGAAGCCCCATTTCACGCTTATACTGGCTGTTTTCTTTACTCATGAGTGCCTGCGCCGCAGCATGGGCTTCTTCTGTGGTGATAACAAAATAGCGGTCTTCATCCACCTTACGTGGATCAAACGCTTCCAGCCACGCATTTATTTCCTCAGCTCGCGCCTGATGTTCTCCCATTTGGCCTGTAGCATCTTGAGTACAACCTATGTTGTAATCCCGTACGCGCTCTAAGATTGGACGAAAATATTTGTGAGTGGTAATTTTGACGCTGTAGTCCTGTATCGGACCATGCTCATACGTCTTGTGTAATAAAGCTTTCATATTGTAGCAATCTAATGTTTCTTAATAGCTATTATTTGTGCAACA
Organism: uncultured Candidatus Saccharibacteria bacterium; assembly: GCA_964527845.1. Taxonomy (GTDB): domain Bacteria; phylum Patescibacteriota; class Saccharimonadia; order Saccharimonadales; family UBA4665; genus CAZGQU01. Next base: position 2,186 of record CAZGQU010000008.1, read on the forward strand.
GGCTGTCTTTCAGCCCTTGATCGTACGCACCAATGCAATACTTTCCTCTATTTGAGAACCTTGTGGTGATTTATGTATCTTCTCAAACATATTCATGGTAATCCCTAAAATCTCTTACCGCTATTAGTTATACCACTAACAGATAGAAGGGTCAATGAAGAACCCCACTACGCTTACTATGGAGTTTTTTGTTGCGCCTATTCCCAACCTCTACATCTTGATCTCAACGTCGCAGCCGGCTGGCAGGTTGAGATTCATAAGACTATCGATAGTTTTTGGCGTTGGATCAAATACGTCAATCAAGCGCTTATGAATACGCATTTCAAATTGCTCACGACCCTTCTTATATACATGTGGGCTTTTGATGACCGTAAACGTACTTCGCTTGGTCGGCAACGGGATTGGGCCGGCCAAAGTAGCGCCAGTACGCAAGGCTGTATCAATAATTTGCTTTGCGGCTTGATCAATCACTTTGTGATCGTAGGCCTTTAGTCGGATGCGGATCCGTTGCTTTGTCTCTTTTGTTGGTGCTTTTTTGGCGTCTGCCATAAGGTAATCTTCCTTTCTTTGTGTGCTTGCTGTAACATCTCCGTGTCTTTCAACGACGACTTTTAGTCAGCAAATCTTATTGTAATCAGCCTATTTTAACAGATACACGATAAAAAGAAAAGAGCCTCATACCGAGACTCTTTCTCTTTTTGTGCTGGATCAATTATTTATTGATCTTGGTTACAACACCAGCGCCAACCGTGCGGCCACCTTCGCGAATTGCGAAGCGAAGACCTTGGTCCATAGCAATTGGTGCAAGCAACTTAACCTTGAAGGTTACAGTGTCACCTGGCATAACCATTTCTTTGTCAGCTGGAAGTTCAACTTCACCAGTTACATCTGTAGTACGGAAGTAGAACTGTGGCTTGTAGCCCTTGAAGAATGGCGTATGACGACCACCTTCGTCCTTGTTGAGGATATACACTTCAGCGTCAAATTCAGTGTGTGGCGTAACCGTACCTGGCTTAGCCAAAACCTGACCGCGCTCGATATCATCGCGCTCGATACCGCGAAGCAGGATACCAGCATTGTCGCCAGCCTGACCCTGATCAAGACTTTTCTTGAAAGCTTCGATACCGGTTACAACAGATTTTTGTGTGTCGCGGATGCCAACGATTTCAACTTCGTCGTTAATCTTCACGACGCCAGTCTCAACACGGCCGGTAGCAACGGTGCCACGACCCTTGATTGAGAATACGTCTTCAATTGGCATCAAGAATGGCTTGTCAAGGTCGCGCTTTGGTTCTGGGATGTAGTCGTCCATAGCCTTAACGAGTTCCATAATAGCGTCTTCGTTAGCTGCATCGCCTTCAAGTGCTTTTGCAGCAGAACCCTTGATAATTGGGCAGTCGCGGTCAAATTCGTTCTTTTCAAGCAAGTCACGAATGTCTTCTTCAACCAGCTCTACGAGTTCTGGGTCTGCGAGGTCCATCTTGTTCATGAATACAAGAATTTTTGGAACGCCAACCTGACGAGCCAATAATACGTGCTCGCGAGTTTGTGGCATTGGGCCGTCAGCAGCAGATACTACCAAGATTGCGCCGTCAATCTGAGCAGCACCCGTGATCATGTTCTTCACATAGTCGGCGTGACCAGGCATGTCAACGTGAGCGTAGTGACGTTTTTCGCTTTCGTACTCTTGGTGAGACGTAGCGATGGTAATACCACGCTGTCGCTCTTCTGGTGCGTTATCAATTTGGTCGTATGCGATTGGTTTGTTTACTGCGCTCGGAAGTTTCTTTGCAAGAACTGCCGTAATCGCTGCGGTTAATGTAGTTTTACCGTGGTCAACATGGCCCATGGTGCCAACGTTCACGTGCGGCTTACTACGGTCAAATGCTTCTGCCATTGTTAGTATGACTCCTTATTTAATTGTTATTTGCATGAGAATATTAGAACTCACACGAGTTACCATGTAATTCTATCGAATCTCAAGAAGTTTGTAAAGGGTTAAGTTAACGTGTACGCGCACGTAATTCATGACCAAGTGATATTGCGCCAACAAAATCTACAATACTGAAACGCTCCATTGAGTACCTCTTAAAATGATTCATGACACTCTCGGCCGTTTTGTAATCGCCCATGACAACAGCCACGCTTCCGATAAGGCCAAGCACTTTGCGCTCTGCCTTGTGGCCATCAGACACACCGTCCCAGCTTGTAGCTTCATGTTCTGCGGCTTTTGTAACCTGTATACCAATATCGTTAACCTCTTGAGAGGTTAAGGCTGGTGGTACAAGACGTCTTACTTCCTCTAGCTTGGGCACATAATCTGCCTCAACCATATCAAGCAATTCTTTAACGACATTTCCATCCAACAAAAATGTTCTGGAGTCTTCCATTATGCCGAAATTATAGCACTATTATTTTGAATTTTTGGCGATGATAGCGTCGGCAACATGATTTGGCACGTCGGCGTAGTGGTCAAGTTCCATGCTTGAACTTGCGCGACCTTGGGTGTTGCTACGGAGATTTGTCGTGTAGCCAAACATTTCACCAAGAGGTACAAATGCCGTAATTTCTTTGATGCCAGCTTGCAAATCTTCCATAGATTCGATGCGGCCGCGCTTGGAGTTCAAATCGCCAATCACGTCGCCCATGAATTCCTCTGGCGTAACTACTACGACTTTCATAACTGGTTCAAGTAAGACAGGGTTCGCCTTCTTGACGCCCTCTTGAAACGCCATGCTTCCGGCGATCTTAAATGCCATTTCACTTGAGTCTACATCGTGGTAGCTACCGTCGTATAACTCAGCCTTGACGTCAACGACCGGATAGCCAGCAAGCACGCCGTTATCCATAGCTTCTTTGATGCCTTCTTCAACCGGCTTAATATATTCGCTTGGCACCACACCACCCTTGATAGAGTTGATAAATTCCAAACCTTTACCGGCTTCATTTTGGCTGAGGCGCAGCCATACGTGACCATACTGACCACGACCACCGCTCTGGCGGACAAATTTACCTTCGACTTCCACAGCATCTTTGCGAATGGTTTCACGGTAAGCAACTTGCGGTTGACCGATATTAGCCTCGACATTAAATTCTCGCTTCATGCGGTCTACCAAGATTTCCAGGTGCAACTCGCCCATACCTCTAATGATCGTCTGGCCAGTTTCATCGTCAACATGGATGCGGAATGTCGGATCTTCTTCGGCAAGGCGCTGCAATGCAGTACTCATCTTTTCTTGGTCGGCCTTGGTTTTTGGCTCAATTGCAATCGATACCGGTGGCTCTGGGAAAGTGATGCTTTCAAGCACGATTGGGTTGTTCTGGTCGCAGAGCGTATTACCGGTGGTAGTACCTTTTAGGCCCACGATTGCGGCAATATCACCAGCTAAGACTTCGTCGACATCTTCGCGCTTATCAGCTTGCAGGCGGACAATGCGGCCGATGCGTTCTTTTTCACCAGTCGAGCTATTTAACACGTATGAACCGGCCGTGACTTTACCGGAATATACACGGAAGTAAGCCAGTTTACCGACGAACGGGTCAGAAGTAATCTTAAACGCTAGAGCAGCAAACGGTTCGCTGACACTGTGCTTGCGCTCAATCTCTTCGCCTGTCTTCGGATGAGTTCCCCAGTTAGTACTGCGGTCATTCGGTGCTGGCAGCAGATCGTTTACAAGGTCAAGTAATTTTTCTACGATAACCCCGCGGCCGTCACCGCCAGTCACGGCATAGAACTTACCGGTCAATACAGCGCTACGGATAGCTTGTTTGATTTCGTCTTCACTTAAACCATCTTCGCCGACTTCAAAGAACTTCTCAAGCATTGCTTCGTCTTCGGCAACAGCATTTTCAATTAGTAAGCTGCGGTATTTCTTAGCCTTTTCAAGCATATCCTCAGGGATTTCGCCCTCAACTAGCTCGTGGTCAGTGAAGTCTTTGTAGGTGTAGGCCTTCATACTAACAAGGTCAACAACACCGTTTACGCTCTGCTCAAATCCAATTGGTAAGTGTATCGGGAAGGCATGCTTACTCAGACGGGCATGAATAGTATCAAGCGACTTGTAGAAATCACCGCCGGTCTGGTTGATCTTATTAATAAAGCAAATACGCGGTACACCATACTTGTCAGCCTGGCGCCATACGGTCTCAGACTGTGATTCCACGCCCATTTTGCCGTCAAACACAACTACAGCGCCATCAAGCACGCGAAGCGAACGCTCAACTTCCACGGTAAAGTCAATGTGACCTGGCGTGTCAATAATGTTAATCTGGTGATCTTTCCAGTAGCATGTTACAGAAGCAGCCACAATAGTAATACCACGCTCACGCTCCTGAGCCATCCAGTCAGTGGTGGTTTCGCCTTCGTGCACAGCGCCGATTTTGTGTTTCAGCCCCGTACGGTACAAAATACCTTCAGTCGTAGTTGTCTTACCGGCATCAATGTGCGCGATAATACCGAGGTTTCTAATCTTTTCCATTACTACTTTCTTATCTGCCATATGTTCCTTTTCCTTTAGTTTTGCTGCATTACTATGTCTTCGACGGTGTAGTCTGCGGGTATGCTTGGTATGTCTAAATCAGTGATGTTTTCGTATACAATTGTTCCGGAAGGTAAATTACTCGTCACATCCCTAAAATCAAGCCGAGCCTCTGTATCTTCTGGCTTAATCAAGAGCTTCCCAGCCGCACTGCTGGCGCGAATTGCTCGTGCATTGTGGGCTCGCATTATTTCCTGTACTTGCAAACTGCTGAGAGCAATTGCATTTTCAGGTATTTCTGAAGCAATTGATTGTTCAAATGTGCGTACATCCAAGTTGCCTCTACGAGTATCGTTGATACAGGTGATTTTGTATTGCTCAAGCATAATTACCCTTTACTGAATAGAATCCAAGCTCCGTATTTTTTTAGCAATGGCCTCTTCTGCGAACCCTTCTAACGGGCTTATAAACTCATCGGCAACATATTCAGTCATAAAAACATTTGTCGCTTCGGCTTCGTCGGCGACATAGGCGCCTTGCTCGCGCAAAAACCCTACAGCCAAAGGTCCTAGTGGTGGCTTGACAATAGTTAGATAACCAGGCTCAGATAACAACGTATCCTCACGTGTCTCAATTGATGGGCTATGTACGCTTCGTTTGGCCGGCATCTTCTGCTTCCTAACCTCGAGCGAAGTGAGCGAAGGCGCGGTTGGCCTCTGCCATTTTATGCGTATCTTCGCGTTTCTTCACGGCTGCACCTTGGCCATTGTAGGCATCCATAAGCTCTGCAGCGATACGATCTTCCATGCTCATGCCTTTTCGTGCCCGGGCAGCCTGTACGAACCACATGGTTGTTAAGTGGTTTTGACGCTGACCTTTAACCTCAAACGGAATTTGGTAATTCGCACCACCAACACGACGAGATCGAGTCTCAACGTGAGGCTGAACGTTCTTAAATGCTTGCTCGAATACTTCGATTGGGTTTTGCACTTTCAGCTTATCTGCTGCCTTTTGCATGCCACCATACACCAAGCGTTCGGCAAGTTGCTTTTTGCCGTTAAGCATAACGCGGTTAATGAGGCGCTGTACTTGTACGCTGTTGTAGACGCGGTCAGGTTGAATATCACGAACTAATGATTTGGTTTTCTTTCGTGGCATTATTTTACGCCTCCGGCTAATGAGACAAACCTACGGTTTTTCTCATCGCGCAGGGAAGCGAAATGAATTCGCTTGCTCTGGCTGCTCTTTTCCCTATGCAAATTCATTATTTGCTCTCCTTCTTCGCGCCGTATTTCGAACGGCCTTGTTTGCGATTTTGTACGCCTTGGAGATCGAGTGCGCCACGAACAATGTGGTATCGCACACCAGGAAGGTCTTTTACACGGCCGCCACGGATAAGTACCACAGCGTGTTCTTGCAGGTTGTGGCCTTCGCCCCCGATGTATGCCCACACTTCGTGACCATTACTTAAACGGACACGAGCAACTTTACGAAGCGCTGAGTTCGGCTTCTTCGGTGTCTTGGTCGTAACCTTTACACATACACCACGCTTTAATGGCGCCGCCTTTTCATAACTCTTGGTTTTGAGGTTGTTCGTCACGCGCTGCAAAGCTGGCGACTTGCTGCTTGAAGTCACCCTGGTGCGTGGCTTACGAACTAATTGATTAATTGTTGGCATTAATTCTCCTTATTCTTTGCAATCTGCCGCAGCGGAGAGGGCTGGCCCTAAGCCAACGGTTGCCAGCCCTTGTTCTCCGGCTCGGATTGCTTATATATTTACGACAGTTGTTATTTTAACACCTTTACTCAGCTCAGGCAACTGCTTCCTCTATAGCCTCTTCTTGCTCTGACTGCTCAGGTTCTGCTGATTCGTCAACATAGCCCGTACCTACAGGAATTTTGCGACCCAAAATCACATTTTCTTTAAGACCGTACAATTTGTCTACGCGACCACTGGTGGCAGCACCGATAAGTACACGAGTGGTATCTTGGAAGCTTGCTGCACTCAAGAATGAGTCAGTACTGAGGCTCGCCTTGGTAATACCAAGTAGCAATTGGTTATAGCTGACCGGCTGTTTACCTTCGGCTGTTAATTGCTCATTAGCCTCAACGACAGCCATCTTGCTGGCGATGTCGCCGATAACAAATTCGCTGTCACCAGCATCCTCAATCTGAACACGACTAAACATCTGCCGTACGATGATTTCAAGGTGCTTATCTGCGATGTTTTGGCCTTGGCCTGCAAAAATCTTAAGGATTTCGTTCATTATGTAACGTTGGGTTGCTTCAACGCCTTGCAAGCGCATTAGATCTTGCAAATTGATCGAACCGTTTGTTAGACGTTGGCCAGCGACAACTTTATCGCCATCCTTGACAAGAAGTTGCTTGAAACCTGGTATTTCGTAGCGTGCCGAACTGCTGGAAGTTGGTGTAATGATGACCTGCTTCTTGCTGACTTCGACCTTACCGGCAACTGGTGCGATAATCGGTTCGCTGCCAGCCTCGCTTGCAGCAAGGACGTCGCCAATTGCGATATCACTACCACTTTTCACTTGGGCTGTGCGGCCCTCTAGGTCAAACATAATTTGATCTTCAGTGTTTGCAGCCACTTGCACTATATAGCGATCTCCTTCTTCCCAAGCAGTCACTGTGCCAGCAATTTCGGTCAAGTACGCCGGACCCTTTGGTGAGCGTACTTCAAAAAGCTCCTCTACACGATTCAAGCCTTGTGCAGTGTCATCAGCCAATACGGCACCAGATCGGTGCTTAGAGTCAAGTGAAAGCTGCGTGCCCGGTTCGCCAATACTTTGAGCAGCGATAACACCAACAGGATTATGTCCAGTTACAAGTAATCCAGTTGCTGGATCTACGCCATAACTTTTACGTGGGACACCTCGTACATTTGTACAACTGAGAGCGCTGTAAATCTTGACGCCATCAAGCTTTTCATCTGCTTCAATAGCTTCGGCTGCTTTCGGTGAAATTTCTTCGCCCTTCTTCACATGTTTACCGATATTTTCGGCAGCATAGCGGCCAACAAGGCGTGACGCATAACTCACACCAATTTCCGCTGCATCTTCGCGTAGCATTGCAAATCCAGGATCTTGGCCGTCGGCACTGTCTTCAACTGTAAAGACATCCTGTGATACATCTACCAAGCGCCGAGTCAAGTAACCGGCATCGGCAGTCTTGAGCGCAATGTCGATCAATGCTTTGCGCGTACCACGAGTACCGGTAAAGTATTCAAGCGGATCAAGTCCTTGTACGTATCCGGACTTAACGGGCAGCTCGATAGCGCTACCTGTAGCGTCTGAAAGCACGCCAAGCATACCAACAGCGTCTTTCATGTTACGAATGTTACCTCGAGCACCAGAATCAATTGCGATAGCAGTCGAAGTATCTTGTCCAGCCATCTGCTCGGCCAACATGTTTTGTGTGGCAGATTCAACTTTGGTCCAATTTTCGACGGTTAAACGATAGCGTTCCTCGTCTGTGATGAAGCCTTGTTCGTATTGCTCAGAAATGTTGGCTGCCCGCTGCTCACCCTCTTCTACAAGCTTGTCCATTCCTTTAACATGGTCGAAGTCACTCATGCCCATGCTAAGGCCTGAATCTGTGGCATACTTAAAGCCAATATCTTTTAGAGCATCTGCAATTTCTGCTGTTTTAGTCTGACCGTACTTCTGGTAGATATCAGCCATGACCCGCTGCAAGCGCTTCTTATGCATAGTCTCATTTTGGTATGTAAAGTCTTCTGGAAATGTCTCGTTAAACAGGAGACGTCCCAATGTTGTTTCACGGATTTCACCGCGGAATGGTACTCGAACGGGACTTTGCAGTACAATTACACCCTTATCAAACGCCATCAACGCTTCGTCTAAGCTAGCGTAAGTTTTAGCGTCAGCCGCTACACCTGGACGTTCGTATGTCAGGTAGTAACAGCCGAGTACAATATCTTGCTCGATATGTAGAATTGGCGTACCGTCGGCTGGCTTCAATAAGTTCTTATTTGCCGCCATAATATCGCGAGCCTCTGCCTGTGCTTCATCGCTAAGTGGTAAATGCACAGCCATTTGGTCACCATCAAAGTCAGCATTAAAGCCCTTACACACCAATGGGTGTAACTGCACAGCACGGCCTTCAATCAGTACTGGCTGAAATGCCTGAATCGAAAGGCGATGCAACGACGGTGCACGGTTTAGAAGGACATATTTGCCCTTAATAACTTCGTCCAATGCATCCCAAACGGCTGTTTCGTTTGTTTCAATCATGCGAGTTGCTGAACGAATATTGTGAGCTTGTTCACGCGTGATCAACTCGCCAATCACAAATGGCTTAAACAGCTCAAGTGCCATCATTTTAGGCAGACCACACTGATTGATCTTCAATTCCGGACCAGCTACAATCACCGAACGGCCAGAATAATCAACGCGCTTACCAAGCAAGTTTTGTCGGAACCGGCCCTGTTTACCCTTCAAAAGGTCACTTAAGCTCTTCAAGCGGCGGCGCTGGCCTGTTGAAGCTACAGCACGGCCGCTACGGGCAGCGTTGTTATCAATGAGCGCATCGACTGCTTCCTGAAGCATGCGCTGTTCATTGCGACGAATAACTTCTGGCGCATTAAGCTCAATCAGCTTTTTAAGGCGATTATTGCGGTTAATGACACGTCGATACAAATCGTTCAAATCTGAAGTTGCAAAACGACCACCGGTCAGCTGCACCATCGGACGAAGGTCTGGAGGGATTACCGGCAACACAGTGATGCACATAGAACTTGGCTTAATACCTGCACGTTCCATGTTCTCAAGCAAGCGCAAGCGCTTCATAAGTTTCTTTTTGCGCTGACCTTTGGCTTCTTCAGCCTCTTCACTTAAGGTAGCAATCAGTTGCTTCAAGTCAATTTCTTCTAGTAGGTCTTGGAGTGCTTGCGCGCCCATACCAACCGTGATAAGTTCACGAACTTCGCTTGACAAGTTCCGATAATCTGATTCACTCATCAGATTGTACTTTTCAAGACTTGTAAGCTGGGTCTTGAGCAACTCAAGTTCCTGTTCAATTTGTTCTAGCTCTTTTGTCTGCCGTTCGGCAAGCGCCTTAACATTTGCATCTTCAGCTTTTGCTTCGTTCTCAAATCGTAATTTGATAGCTTCTTTGGCGGCTGCAAATTCAGCTTCTTTGCCAGTCAGCATTTCGTCGCGTTTTTCAGAGTCAACCGACTTAATGATGTAGCTTGCAAAATAAGCAACTCGTTCAAGATTTTTCACAGTAGTACCGATAAGCAAGCCGATAGCTGACGGCGTACCGCGTAAAAACCAAATGTGTGCAACTGGCACAGCCAATTTAATATGACCCATGCGCTCTCGGCGCACAATACTGCGTGTTACGATTTCGCCATTCTTATCAACGGCTGCTTCGCGCGAACGTACGCCTTTGTATTTTGCATCGTGCGGATTGATATCCTTAACCGGACCAAAAATCCGTTCGCAGAACAAACCGTCGCGTTCCGGTTTTTGCGTGCGGTAGTTAATCGTTTCCGGCTTGGTTACTTCGCCGTAGCTCCATTCCATAATGTCAGCCGAGCTGGCAACCGCTAACCGGACCGCGTCAAAATCTGCAATATTTGTACCGTAACTATATCGACGCATTATTTGTCCTCCTCTTCATTGTCAGTTTGTGTGTCATCTGCCGTTACAAGTGCCGTATCGTCAGCAGGCAACTCATCACTCACATCCACTATTTCAAACTCATCTACCGTTATATCCTCTGTCACGTCAACGTCTGAGGCGATAGGTGCTGGCACTTCTATGTCGGACTGGTTTGCTGCTTCGTCTTTGATGTTATCCGCCAACACCTCTTCAGCATCAATTGTTTTGTTAGACTGCACTAAATCAACCTTAAGCCCCAAACCTTGCAGCTCTTTCACAAGAACATTAAAACTTTCTGGTACTTTCGGTCCGACGATTTCAGTTTTCTTAATGATTGACTCATAGGCTTTTGAGCGGCCGTATACGTCATCTGACTTAATGGTCAACATTTCCTGCAATGTATTGGCGGCACCGTATGCTTCAAGTGCCCATACTTCCATCTCACCAAAGCGTTGTCCACCATTCTGGGCTTTACCACCAAGTGGCTGTTGGGTCACCATAGTGTACGGACCGGTACTGCGAGCATGAATTTTATCGGCAACCATGTGGTTAAGCTTAATCATGTACATGCTGCCGACGGCAGTACGTTCTTTAAAGGCTGCGCCTGTGCGGCCGTCAAACAATTGCTGTTTACCATCTTCTGGCAAACCAGCTTCTTTAAGAAGTTCTTGAATCTTTTCTGTTGATACACCGTTGAATGACGGGCTGGCAACCTTAAATCCAAGTGCGCGTGCCGCCATGCCAAGGTGCGTCTCAAACAGCTGACCTATGTTCATACGACTTGGTACGCCGAGCGGGTTCAAAATAATATCGACTGGTGTACCATCTTCAGTAAATGGCATGTCTTCGATTGGCAAAATGCGAGCAATAACACCCTTGTTACCGTGACGCCCACCAAGTTTGTCGCCAACACTGATTTTACGCATTTGAGCCACAAATACTTGGATTTGCTTGATAACGCCGGCTTTTAGCTCATGGCCGTTTTCGCGACTGAATATTTTCACGCCAACGACTTTGCCATGTTTACCATTGCTCATGCGCTGTGACGTATCACGAACTTCTTTGGCTTTCTCACCGAAGATAGCGCGCAACAAGCGCTCTTCACTAGAAAGCTCTTGCTCGCCCTTTGGTGTAATTTTACCAATCAATATATCACCCGGATGCACCTCTGCGCCAATTCGGACAATGCCATCCTCGTCGAGATGTCGCAGTGCATCTTCTGATACATTTGGAATATCACTTGTTACTACTTCTGGGCCAAGCTTGGTTTCACGCACTTCAATCATGTAGTCGACAATATGTACGCTGGTCAAGGTGTCGTCCTCGACCAGTCTACGACTGACAATTATCGCATCTTCAAAGTTGTAGCCTGCCCATGGCATAAATGCTACGACCAAATCTTTACCAAGTGCCAATTCACCGTCCTGGATAGACATACCTTCGACTAACACATCACCAGTCTTTACCTTGTCGCCAGCACTCACCACAACTTTTTGGTTAATGCTCGTACCTTCGTTGCTGCGTACAAAATGCTGCGGATGGTACTTGGCCGTACCTTCTTTGTACTTCACGACTACCTCGTCAGCTGTTGCACGAACTACCTCGCCGTCAGCCTCAGCAGTAATAATTTGCCCGGTGTTATATGCGGCTGGTTTTTCAAGACCAGTACCAACGATTGGCGACTGGGCTTGGATGAGCGGCACTGCTTGTCGCTGTTGGTTGCTGCCCATCAAGCTTCGATATACATAATTTTTCTCAATAAATGGAATAAGTCCGGCGCTCGAACCAATAATTTGGTTTTGCGATGCATCCATATATGTTATGTCATTTGCGTCATATTCACCGGACTTTAGCTGGGTCCGGGCGCTCACGCGCAACTCTACAAAGTAACCATTTTCATCAATTCTGTTACCTGCGCCAGCAATCAGGCTAGACTCTTCTTCGTACGCATCAAGATATACGACCTTATTAGTTACTTTTGCTTTTACTGGCCATGTTTTTTGCTCTTTTACGGCAGCTAATTTCTTGACATCAGCCTCTGTAATCTTATTACCGGCTTTAACGATCACTTTGCCCTTTTCATCTTCTAGATTGACGCTGGCGATATGTCCAGCTGCTTCTTTGGCGGTTACGGCGTTAATTACCTTGCGGTAGGGTGTTTCAATAAATCCATAATCATTGATCCGAGCGTAGCTTGCAAGGTTAAGTACTAAGCCGATGTTGGCACCTTCCGGGGTCTCGACAGCACAGATACGGCCATAATGTGTCGCGTGCGCATCGCGGACTTCAAAGCCGGCGCGTTCACGGCTTAGACCACCAGGGCCCATTGAACTGAGACGTCGCTTATGAGCAAGCTCTGAAAGCGGGTTAATCTGGTCCATGAACTGCGAAAGCTGACTGCTCGCAAAGAACTCACGGACAGCTGCCACTACTGGGCGGGCGTTGATAAGTTGACCTGGAGTAACTGTTTCGATTTCGCTCATCGACATACGGTCTTTAGTATTGCGTTCCATACGCAACAAACCGATGCGGAACTGACGCTGTACTAGCTCACCAACCAACCGGACGCGACGATTTGCCAAGCTATCGATATCGTCAGCAGGCTCCTGGGTGTTATTGAGGCGGATAACCTCAGCAATGATTGCTTTAAGGTCGTCAAGTCGCATCACGCGGTTTTCAATGGTATTCGGCACGTCGAGGTCCAAACGCTTGTTAATCTTATAACGACCAACACGGCTAAAATCGAAGCGCTTGAAGTTATAAAACATGTTTTCAATGAGACTGCGAGCGTTGTCAACGGTCGCTAAGTCACCTGGACGTAGTCGGCGGTATACTTCAATCAACGCTTCGTTTTGGCCCTTACTTGGGTCCTTATCAAGCGTAGCTTGCAGATAACTAGTCTTGCCTTGATCAACATGCTTAAAGGCATCCTTCATCATGGCTTCGGTCATGCCAAGTGCGCGAAGCAGCGTTGTGGCTGCAATTTTGCGCTTTCGGTCAATCTTGACGTAAATAGCACCATTCGCAGCGGTCTCAAATTCCAACCACGCACCACGTCCTGGAATAACCTTGGCGCCATATAGATTACTTGTACCGTGCAGATCCGAAGTGAAAAATACACCGCTACTGCGCATCAACTGGCTAACCACGACGCGCTCAGCGCCATTGATCACAAACGTACCGCGACTTGTCATCCACGGATAATCGCCAAGATAAATTTCTTGTTCTTTTACTTCACCGGTAACTTTATTCGTCAGCTCAACTTTGGCTTTTAATGGAGCCTCGTATGAAACGTTATTTTCCCGAGCCTCAGCCTCGGTCATTTTCGGGTCTTCAAAGTGATAGTCTTTGAATTTTAGTGATAACTTAGTGCCCGTATAATCGTCTATTGGACTAATCTCTGCTAATAATTCGCCCAAACCTTCGTCGACAAACCATTGGAATGATTTGTTTTGGTGATCAACTAAGTTTGGTAGGTCGATCGCGTCATCTTGATTTGTAAAATAAACACGACCAGTGTGCTTCTTGCTTACTGCGCTTTTTGCCATATATCCCGCATATCCTCTAAGTTACGTTGCTATCGTTTTTACTTTTGATAATTAAAACAATCTAAGAGCGTCATCTAAGCAAGCCCAGATTATTTTAGGTTTGGTGTTTATAATTTTTATTTGATTTTCGCGCGAAGGACTTCTAAGAAAGGGAGTTTTGTTGATTTACCGTTGGCCTAAACTGTAAACCATTCCCAACTTACACTGCTTCTTACCATACAGTGTGATGGAAAGTTGTTGACTTGTCAAGCATCAACGTCTTGAATAAGCACGCGTCCAAATCCTAGCGGCGCCTTCTGAGGTTTCGGAATGCTCTCAACAGATACTGCAGTTTCTATACAATGAACCATACTATCTGCTGTTATGCCTTCGTTTGTCCGCGCAAGACCAGCTATATTACCCATGGTATTCGACAGCTCGGTTACTACAGCATGTGATGTGTCTCTTCGGTATTCTATTAAGCTATCGTGCAAATATTGCAAATTGGGGATCGTGCCCTTTGCGACGATATCCTCAGTTAATAGACCTTCACGAGATTTCTCACGGGCTGCACGATTAATGAGCCAGGCGAATTTATCAATGCCTGATGTGAGAAAATCTTTAGTTGCTTCTACAAGCGCTGTGTCCGGATTACTCAAACCGCTTGCTTCAAAAGCCTGTCGGTTACGCGCTGCTATTGCATTTAAGGCCACGTAGCTCTCGTGTATACCGTTATCTTCATTGAGCTCAAAGCTCACTTTAAAAATATCCATCCCGCTAGGGTCGTGTGGCATTTGCTCTATTTTCATATTTTGACCATAACACATTGTACTCGAGTGAGCACAAGCGTGTTATTTGTTTGGTTTTGGTGGAGTGGTAATAACTTCGTCGACAATGCCGTATTTTTGAGCTTCTTCAGCTGTCAGCCACTTGTCGCGTTCCATATCCTCGTGGATTCTTTCTACTTTTTGGCCGGTATTTTTAGCCATAATCTCCTCAAGCAAACGTTTGATACGCAAACTTTCACGTAAGTCAATTTCTTGATCTGTCACTTTACCGCGCGTACCGCTGGATGGCTGGTGAATCATCACCGTACCATGCGGTAAAATAAACCGTTTGCCCTTAGTGCCGCTGCTCAGTAAGAAGGCTGCGGCTGAAGCTTGCATACCAATGCCGACTGTCTGGACGTCATTAGTTACGAACTGCATAGTGTCATAAATTGCTAAAGCGTCATATACGCTGCCGCCAGGACTATTGATGTAAATAAAAATATCTTTCTTTGCATCTTCGTTTTGCAAGAAAAGCAGCTGCGCTACAATCACGTTCGCACTTTGCTCGTTTACATCGCTACCGAGAAAAATAATGCGATCTTTGAGTAAGCGCGAATAGATATCGTAGGCCCGCTCATAGCGGCCTTCTTTTTCAACAACTGTTGGGA
>CAZGQU010000009.1:0-16579 GCA_964527845.1 uncultured Candidatus Saccharibacteria bacterium
GTTCCAACGACTTTTTCAAAGTACCTTGAACAAAGTTTATTAACCTGTTTATAAAAATCAAGATAGCTTTCACCAAATAAGTGAATTGGGCCAAAAACATATACAGATTTCATGAAAATTGCCTCATTTCTTCGATTTCAGGCGGATGCTGGGTGTGATCAGTATAGCGAATCCATTTCGGGCTGATTATTATCCATCTTTCATCAGGATCATTCCTATGGATTATCGAGTGGGGGTGTTTTGCAAGCACAATATTCTGGTAGTGTTCCAATTCGTTATTGCCCGCAACCCTTGCGGTGCCTTCATACTGTATGGTCTTTTTGTCATCCCAGCCGATAACTACCGAGACCGCCGGATTATTCAAAACATTTCGTAATTTCCTGGTGTCTTTATTCGTACCGATTATCAATTCATAATCCGGCGTCTCAGAGAAACCCACTAGCGCTGACTGCGGCGTGCCTTCTTGATAAATACTGGATAATATACACAACTTAGTGTTTTTCATAAGTTCTAGTACCCTGTTCATGAAAATTGCCTCAGGAAGTTTAGGTTGGCGGATTCGAAGTGGCGGATGTCTTCGATATCGTATTTCATCATCACCAGGCGTTCAATGCCGCCGCCCCAGGCAAAGCCAGTGTATTCATTCGGGTCGATGCCGGCTTCTTTTAAGACGTTCGGGTGGATCATGCCACAGCCCAAAAGCTCAATCCAGCCAGTTTGAGAACATATATGACAACCCTTTTTGTCACAGAACGGACAACTAAGGGCAAATTCAAAGCTAGGTTCGGTGAACGGAAAATAAAACGGCTGGGTTTTTACCTCGATATCTTTGGCGTAATACTCACTCAGGAAAGTCTTGAGCGTAGCGATTAAATTGCCGGCATGGATGCCTTTGTCGACATAGACGCCTTCCAATTGGTAAAACGTGTGCTCGTGGCGAGCATCTAAATCCTCGTTTCTAAATACGCGGCCGGGAATGACCACCGCAATTGGTTCGCCGTTTTCTAAATTTTTCTTATATTTTTTCAGGACACGGTTTTGCATGGTGGAAGTATGCGCGGGCGCAATGAATGGATTGCCATTTTTATCTGTTTGCGTAGTCATAAAGGTGTCGTAATCGTCGCGGGCCGGGTGGCCTTCTGGAAAATTAAGGGCGCTGAACATATGATAGTCGTCGTCAATCTCGCGTGATTCGACAGCGTTGAAGCCCATACGATAAAAAATATCCAAAACTTTTTCCAGCTCACTCATCAGCGGATGTTTGCTGCCAGTTTCGCTCGGCAAAAGCTCTGGCGCCGGCGCGTTGATATCAAACGGTGCAGTAATGTCAATTGGCGGTAAGCTTTCGGCTTCTGATGCTTCGCTTTCAACCAAAGCCGCAAGCTCTTGTTTGAGCGCGTTAATCTCTTGTCCGAAGCCAGCTCGCTGATCGGCCGGTAATGTCGGGATTTCACTAAATAGTGCTTTTAGCTCCACCGCTTTTAAAATATCGGCCTTAACTTCTAGCTCATTCAGCCGCTTGTGCAAAATTTGGGCAACTTCGGCAATCTTAGGGTTTTGGTAATTCATCTTGGTTATTTATTATACCAGTACATGTGCTGCAAATAATGTAAATTCAAGAGAAGATTATGGCGGTTATTACCATTTCCTGGTAAAGTTTTAATGGAATGGCTGGAGAAGCAAGGGAAAAATGTGCTGTTGCAGGTGTCTTATCTGTTAACGAGGAACGTAATGCAGTTGCTCCACTTTATAAAATTTTGACCGCCTTGCAGCACCGCGGCTCAGATGCAAGCGGAATCGCCAGCGAAACACATCGAGGAACCTTAGAGGCACATCGAGAAGCAGGCCTAGTCCAAGATGTTTACAACGAAGAAAGCTTTGAGCGGCTTATCGGCAATACTGCGATCGGCCATAACCGATACCCTACTTCCGGCTCCAAGAAAAGACATCCTCAGCCCGTGACAGACAAGGCCGTAGGACTCGCTATGGCACATAATGGAAACTTGCCATACACATCAAAACTCGAAACTCACTTGGAGCGGCACAACCTCAGATACAACCATGCCAATGACTCGGAAATGATGCAGATGGCATCTGCTCAATATCTCCGGAATGGCCTAGAGCTCCCCGATGCCATAGAAAAGGCTTATCCGTTATTCACCGGGGCATTTTCCTGTGTCGCCATGAGGGATGGGTTGATAGCGGCTTTCCGCGATCCGTACGGCATCCGGCCACTTGCACTCTGGCAAAACGAAAATGGCTATGTAGTTAGTTCGGAGACTTGCGGGCTCGACATCGTCCAAGCCGAATATATTCGAGAAGTTAATCCGGGAGAAATGCTAATCATAACTAAAAACGGTCTGGAATCGCGCCAACTAGCCGACGGCCAACACAAGCTGGATATTTTTGAGTTCGTATACTTTGCCCGCCACGACAGTCGCCTGTATGGCAAAAGTGTAAATGAAGTACGGCGTAAGATCGGCGAAACACTTGCCGAAGAACATCCGCCCATTTTAGGCAATAGCGATGAAATAGTGGTAGTCCCGGTACCGGATACCTCAACCCCCATGGCCGAGGGGTATGGTGAGAGGCTTGATCTTAAGCATCGTCAAGCTATTATTAAAAACCGCTACAATACAAGCCGGACATTTATGGAGCCGTCTCAAGAAAAACGCATAAAGCAACTGCAAAATAAGCACAATGTCATTCCCGATTCTTTGAAAGATAAGCATGTTGTCGTAATTGATGATTCGATTGTTCGCCTCAATACTATCCCCGGCATAGTCAGACAAATCAAACAAAAACAGCCAAGTGTTAAGTCCGTATCTGTACTAATCGGTTCGCCACCAGTTCGCTTTCCAGACTTTTACGGCATTGATACACCTAATCAGAAGCAGCTAGCAGCAGCCAACATGACCGTAGAACAGATGCGCAAAGAAATTGGCTGCGAGTATTTGGGCTTCTTATCGCTAAGTGGCCTAGTAAAAGCCACTGGTTTGCCGGCTAGTAAATTCAACATGTCATACTTCACTGGCGAGTACCCTATAGACATCGGCCCGCGACGAAAAGACATCAATATGCCAGTCAGTATGGAGTTCGTGGAGTAAAACCCTTATTATAGAAAGTTATGGCCACATTTTCGTATGATATCGTTTCCGAATACGACAAAGCGGAGATGAATAATGTCTTTGACCAAGTACAACGCGAAATAGCGAACCGCTATGACTTCAAGGGCACTCCTGCGGAGATCGATTGGCTGAATAGTGATAAGACCGGGCTGAAAATCACCGGTAATGGCGAGTGGCAAATTGACGCCATTTTAGATATTGTCCGCAAAAAACTAGCAGCGCGAAACCAAAGCCAGAAAGTGCTTGATGTCTCCAGGGAAATAACTGAGTCCAATCTAAAGGCCACCAAGGAAGTGCCGTTCAAACAAGGACTCGACCAAGACAAAGCCAAACAAATCACCAAACTTATCCGGGATGAATATCCAAAAGCCAAAACCCAAATTCAAGGTGATGCCGTGCGGGTTGTGAGTGGCAAAAAAGATGAATTGCAAGCCGTTATGCAACTACTACGGCAGCAAGATTTCGACTTTCCACTTAACTTCACAAATTTCCGTTAAATCTTTGTAAAACGATCTGCCCTTATACTACTTAAGTACGCTATACTACTAACCATGAGCGAAAAAACGCTGGATGGCGAGGAAGCAATCCAAGAAATAACAAATATAGTACCTGAAGAAACCGTGCCGCAACCCACTCTTACGGATGTGGCTAAAGAGATTTTACACGATAATGATAGAGGCATGTTTACGGTGCCGGCACCAGACTTATATCCCCATCAATGGCTGTGGGATAGTTGCTTTATTGCCATGGGTATGCGGCATTACGATGTCGAACGGGCAAAAGCCGAAATATTAAGCCTTTTTCGTGGTCAATGGAAAAACGGTATGTTACCGCATATTATTTTCACCGAGAGTATTCCGACACGTCCGGATCCGAACGCCTGGCAAAGCTGGGTCAATCCATTTTCACCTGATGACGTCAAGACAAGTGGCATTACCCAACCGCCAATGCTTGCTGAAGCTATTGTCCAAATTGGCAAATCGATTTCCGTGGCCGAACGTCGCACGTGGTATAAAACGGTTTGGCCGAATCTGCTGGCGTATCACGAATGGTTATATGGTAATCGTGACCCGCACGGGGAGGGCCTGGTACTACAAGTACATCCATGGGAAAGCGGGCTCGATAATACACCGCCGTGGATGAGCGAACTGCATGATCATTTATTGCCGTGGTGGATTCGTTTCTTAGAAAAAACCCATCTTGATAAAATAGCCGGCTTTTTACGGCGCGATACGCGATACGTTCCAGCCGGCCAACGCTTCACAACGGTAGATGCTCTAGCCCTCTACGATGTTCAGCGGCGCCTAAAACGCAAGGCATACGACACCAAACGAATCCTTAATCATTCGTTATTTACCATCGAAGATTTAACCTTTAACTGTATCTTGATCCGTGCAAACAAACATTTGCGCACCATCGCTAAATCGATCGAACAAGAAATTCCTGAAGAACTTAACGAATCAATGAAAAAGGCCGAAAAAGCCTTGGAGCAATTATGGGATCCGTACGCACAGGAATATTTCTCACGCGATTTTGTAACGCACAAACTGCTCAAACAATCGACCATCGCAAGCTTCATGCCACTTTATGCCGGCTGTGTCAGTAAAGAACGAGCCGAGATTATCGTGAAAGGTCTGGAGAACGATCATCTGTTTGGGCCGGCTTATCCAGTGCCGAGCGCGCCAGTTAGTTCAGAATGGTTTGATGCCGATCGTTATTGGCAAGGGCCGTCATGGGTTAATACTAACTGGCTGATCATTGATGGCCTCAACCGCTACGGATTCAAGGACCATGCAGCTGCTCTACGCGAAAGTACACTTGAAATGGTGGAAAAGGGTGGCTTTTTTGAATATTTTAATTCACAAACCGGCGAACCGCTCGGATCGCCAGATTTTTCCTGGACTGCGGCGCTTACTATTGACTTACTTAAATAAAAATATAGCCGCGGAGAAGCTAATCTTCGACCTTCGGTCGCTCTAAAAGCAGTGGCTCAATGGTTGCCTCGGTCTCGGCAATTTTTACAATATCACGATCAATTTTACCTAATTCTTTATAAGTGTTATTGAAATGACCGACGGTCACCCCTAAGCTACTGCCAAGCTTCACCATATAAGCGTTGTGCGCAAGTAGATGTTTATGTAGTTGTTCGATATTTTTGCGGATTTTTTCAGTATCTTTATGGATCTCCATCGAACGCAGGCCCTGCATAATAGTTTGCAACATTGCCGACAACGTACTTGGACCGACTATGGTCACTTTCTTTTCGCTGGCATATTGAATAAGATTACGCCCACTTACGCTCGACAAGCCAACTTTGTTAGCAAGCAAGTCATAATATATCGCTTCGCTCGGAATGAACATCAACGCCTGATCAAGCGTGCCCCTCCCCGGCAAGATGTATTTTGCTGTTTCATCAATCCGACCTTTAATATCATTCTTGAACAGCTTTGTCAGCGCATCACGCTCGTTATCCTTACTTTCTATCAAACGATTGTAATTTTCTAAACTGAATTTGCTATCAATCGGTAGTATTTTGTCATCCAAAACAATCGCAGCATCCACCACTAAGCCTTCGCCCAATTTGTGTTGCAGTTTATAGGCACCAGGCGGCAAAGTATTTTTTAAGATGTGTTCCAAATAAAATTCACCAATAACGCCACGCTGTTTTGGGTTTTGCAATACGTTTTGCAGCGTTTTTAACTCAGATGCAATGTCACCAACATTTTTGTTTGTCCTGTCTAGTTCAGTAAGCTTTTTGGTGACATCCGTAATCAGTTTACTGCTTTCTGAAAATTGCTTGGTGATCGATTCGCGCATGAGCTCTTGGCTTTTGTCCAATCGGTCAGTTATTTGCGATTGCAAACCATCTTTTAACTTTTCAATATCATCACTTAATTTTGTAAGGTCTTGCTTGAGTAGTAATGCCGATTGCTCATTTTGGCCGGATTTTGGCCCACGTAACAACAAAACAGCCAGCACGACGCACACTATTCCCAATACGATTACCACAATAAGCATACAATTATTGTATCAGGGCAATGCCAATTTCAGCCATTTTGTAAGTAAATAACATATAATAAAACAAATGATCCATTTTGCAGATGTTAATCAAACCCTCATCAGCATAAGCGATAACTTAGAAAGCGCTACTGACAAGCTGTTTAATCTAAACTCTATTTTGCTTTTGGTGTCACTGTTGCTACTTGCCTTTTTATTGGGTCGCATTGTAGCTATGGTATTTCGGCGGTTTAATTTATTCCTGAGTCATCGGGCAGACGCAACCAGCCACTTACCTACCGTGGAACGTTTGCGCCGAACTGAAACAATCATTGTTATTTCGATAGCGCTCACAAGGGTATTGCTCTTTTCTGTCGCTATTTATATTTGGT
The DNA here is from genome assembly GCA_964527845.1 of uncultured Candidatus Saccharibacteria bacterium. Lineage (GTDB taxonomy): Bacteria > Patescibacteriota > Saccharimonadia > Saccharimonadales > UBA4665 > CAZGQU01. Next base: position 6,518 of record CAZGQU010000009.1, read on the forward strand.
GGGTCGTTATTCACCCTAATCAACAGCCGACGGCAATCATCGGTGCCAGCGCAATATTTGCAGTAGTGGCCGGTGGAGTATTCGGGCCGGTATTGCGTGATCTTGCTTCTGGCAGCATGATGATGACCGAACATTGGTTTGGTGTTGGTGATCACGTTAAAATCGAGCCATTTGGCGACGTGCAGGGTATTGTTGAACGCGTAACATTGCGCTCGACTCGAATCCGGGGCATCAACGGCGAAGCGATTTGGGTTAACAATCAGAATATCCAGGCGGTCAGAGTTTCTAGTAAAGGCATCCGTACAATCGCTATTGAGCTATTTGTATCACATCTTGAGGACGGCCAGCGCTTAATCGAAGAGACTGATTTACGCTTGCCCTCAGGTTCATTGATGGTAGTAAGCCCGCTCAGAGTGCTATCAGCCAGTGAAGTGGCTGAAAATATGTGGCATATTACTGCGATTGGCCAAACTGCCCCAGGACGCGAATGGCTCCTTAACAAATACGCCATAGAGGTGTTGCAAGAACTTGATAAAAAACGTAAAACTCCGCTGCTTAAAAGCGAGCCGATTGCACGCAATGCTGATTCTGGCGCCGAAAAGAAATTCGCCCGGGCGTTTAAGAATGCCAACAAAGTAGCGATTCGCCCGCCGATCACTAAGCAATTAAAACGCGCCGCTCAGCAAAAACAAAAACGGCGCCGTATCCAGTAAAGTGCGTACAGCATAGGACCCCAGCCACAAATATTGCCGGGGTCTATGGAAGTCTCGCACTTCCTGAGTCCCATTGTAGACTTCCCACTGTATGGGGTCTGTGAAATATATCGCATCAGAACTTATGCTTATGTGCTTATATAAAAGCTTACGCTAGTCGGAACTTCTTTGCCCAATTGCTTGGCAGGCTCTTAAAGCCGTACACCACAACAAATGCAGCCAATACGCCACCAATGACATCCAGCGGAAAATGCAGACCCAAATACATGCGTGCCCATAGTTCAGCAATCACCAGACATATTGCAAGCCACCTAAGCGGCGTAGACAAAAATGGCCAGACTGCAAGCACTAGAGCGGTGAGCACTGCTGCATGACTTGAAGGAAACCCCATGCCGTCCTGTGAGGCACGAATAATACCCTCGTTCGTAAGCAGCGCTTCAGGTCGTGCCCTTTCAACTATATGTTCGACAATATATGCAAATATATAAGTACTCACGGCTGGTACGGCAATTCGCCAAGCCGCCAAACGTGGTTTTTTAAAGATAAAAATCGCGGCAGTAATAAAAATAAACGCCCACACCAAATTACTGAGCAGCCGCGCCAACGTATCCATAAACGCGGGGCCATTCCAGCCATTTATTGTTTCAAACAGCGAATTTTCCCATGCTGGTAACGCTCCATGCCAGGCCAAAGCTGCACATACCATAAGTCCACAGAGTGATATAAAGCTGGCCGTTAGATATCGTATATTAAATTTGTTTGTTTGTTTGGGTTTTTCTGAGATAGTTGCGGTTTTCATACCACTTAAGTTTACCACGCTTACTACAAGGACGAATTATATTATGTCTTGGCAGCTGCTTGTCGCGACGCTACAATTGCCGACCCGATGAGTCCCATGCCAACCAGTCCGGCAAACACCTCTGGAACATGCAAGAAAATGCCGAGCAACAGAACTGCCGACAGCACGAACACTGTGTAGTGTGCGCCATGTTCCAAATATTTATACGTATCAAGCGTGCCATTACGCACCATAAACACAGTCAGCGAACGCACCCAAACCGCACCGATACCAAGGCCAAGCGCAATGAGCAGCACCTCTTGCGTCACGGCGAAGGCACCGATGACGCTATCGAACGAAAAGCTCGCATCAAGCATTTCAAGATACAAAAAGCTCGTAAAAGCCGCCATGCCCGTTTGCGGCAAAACACTTGCGCCGGAGGCAGGAAACTCTTTGTTGCGGCGCGCTTTCAACCATTCAAAATAACGGATTAAAGCATGCATGGCACTATACGTTAGTACACCGATACCACCTGCAATGATTGTTTCTTTTGGATGGTGATTGAACGGCAACAGCGCCAAAATTGCCAGTACAACAAATGTAGTGACAGCTGGTGCCCAAAAGGTCGCGTAGCCTTGGAGCTTTCGTTCCAGGCGTTCAAACCACAATGTTTTACGGCTATCATCCAAGAAAAAATGTAGCGCTAACATTAGCAAGAATGCGCCACCAAATGCTGCGATTTGCGGGTTAGCTTCGGTGAGCTCTTGAGCGTATTTATCAGGTTGATTGAGCGCCAGGTCAATTACCTCCTGCCAGCCAAGATGCGCCGTAAGCATCACAATCACAATCGGAAACACTACGCGCATTCCAAAAATTGCAATCACTATTCCGACCGTCAAAAATATATTCTGCCAAAACTTCGACAGCCCAGCTAAAATTTTGGCGTTAATAATGGCGTTTTCAAAACTAAAGGTGATTTCTACGATCACCAAAATAATCGCGACAATGAATCCACCGAAGCCAAAACCTAAAAGGGCAGTAACAAGCCCAGCAATGGTTGCGAGTATCGAAAATGTAAAAATGCGCACCGGTCCATGGGCGTGGAGATATTTTTTCACTAGGCTAGTATATCATCCTCTTATTCCAAATCATGTATTCGGTCGTGATCCAAACCAAAATGATGCGCCAGTTCATGCCACAGCGTGTGATAAATTTGTTCCTGTAATTCGTTTTCCGTGCTCACACTTGCTTGTAACGGATGCTTAAACAGCGTAATTTTATCAGGCAACACACCGCTATAATTGTTATTTCGCTTTGTCAGCGGTATGCCTTCGTACAGACCAAACAATGTTTCATTATGCCGCAGCTCCAGTTTTATTCTTTGCTCAGGTGTTGGCTCATCTTGCGTGACAATACCGACGTTTTTTGCCTCCTCGAGCTGTTTTGGCAAATGATCCATTGCTTTAGCTACCATTGCCTCAAATTGTTCATCACTTACAGAAATCATATATTACCTCTTATGCTATTAATATACCGCGATGAAACGGCAAATACGATAGCCTCTTTAGATTTTACTACTGCGTTTGCGCTTGTTTGGGTCAAGCTCGCGTTTGCGTAGCCGTAGGCTTTTTGGTGTTACTTCAAGCAGCTCATCATTTTCTATAAAATCTAAGCATTCTTCTAAGCTAAAAATTGTCGGCGGAGTCAACTGAACCACACCGTCGCTACTGGAACTTCGCATGTTGGTAAGTTGCTTGGCCTTACAGAGATTAATTTCCATATCCTCTTGGCGATTATTGAGTCCAACAATTTGGCCGGCGTAGACTTTTTCGGCCGGACCAACAAACACCGTTCCCCTGGCTTCAGCGTTTTGAATAGAATATGGTGTCGTTGTGCCAGTTTCGAACGCAATCAGTACGCCATTTCGTATTTGTTGAAGCGTTTGCCCTGCAGGTTTGTGGTCTACGACCAAACTATTCATGACAATCGTACCTTTTGTGGCGGTAAGTAAAATATTTCGGATGCCTAGAAGCGCGCGAGTAGGCAGTTCATACACTAATTTTGTAACACCCTTTGGACTCGCGAATTGCTCTTTTAATGTCGCCCGGCGCTGACCAAGTTCCATTTGCACAGTGCCGACATGCTCTGCTGGAACTTCTATAATGAGTTCTTCAATCGGTTCTAGGATTTGGTCGTCTCTTTCAATCGTCACTACTTGCGGACGACCAACTTCAAATTCGTAGCCTTCACGGCGCATGGTCTCTATGAGCACGCTCAGATGTAATTCACCGCGGCCACTTACCAAAAAACCAATACCACCCTCTTCTACGCGCAAACCGACATTTGTTTCCAATTCTTTCTGCAACCGTTCACCAATTTGTCGGCTGGTCGTAAATTCACCCTCTTGGCCTTTCATTGGGCTGGTATTGGGACCTAAGTAGATTTTCAGTGTTGGTGCTTCAACCTCTAATACCGGCAAAGCTTCCGGGTTTTCGGCATCCGCAATGGTTTCGCCAATTTGCGCTTCGCTAATACCCGTTAGCTGCACTATATCACCCGCGATACCGCTTTGAACTTCAAATTTTGCGACACCTTGACTCATAAACACTTGCTCGACGCGGGCCTTCACCCGACTGCCATCTTTTTTGCACAAAACGACTTGATCGCCCGCCTTTACACGGCCTCGGGTTATGCGGCCAACTGCGTATTTACCCTTGTATGAGTCCCACGATAGTGCAGTAACTAGCATCTGAAACGGCTTATCGAGCTCTACTTGGGGCGCCGGAATTTTAGCAATAATCGCATCAAAGATTACTTGCAAATCAGCTGCTTCATTAGCATTTGTAGGCGGCCTTTCCCAAGCCTTACCTTCGCGGCCAATCGCGTAATACACCGGGTAGTGTAATTGGTCTTCGTGTACGGCAAGCTCCAAAAATAGATCAGCTAGCTCGTCTTCAACATCCTTTATTCGGGCACCTGGCTTGTCGATTTTATTAATAATCACAATTGGCGTAAGCTCAGCCGCCAGCGCCTTACCAAGCACAAATTTTGTTTGCGGCATCGGACCTTCCTGGCCATCCACAATCAAGACGCAACCGTCCGCCATGTTAAGCGTCCGCTCGACTTCACCCGAGAAATCCGCATGGCCCGGTGTGTCAATAATATTTATCCGATACTCGTTATGCTGAACAGCAGTTACTTTGGCGGTGATAGTAATTCCCCGCTCCCTTTCCTGGTCACCACTATCCATGATCAGCTCTTGAGCCATTTCAGCCTGATTGTCACGAAAGGTATTGCTCTGTTTCAATAGCCCATCAACCAACGTGGTCTTACCATGGTCGACGTGCGCAATAATAGCTATATTGCGAATCTTCTCGGGACTCACAGCCTACCTCCAATTGGGAAGAGCAGCCGGAATGGCGGATTCATTCCGGCATCCCGCGCGATGAGAAACCCAGTAATGGGTGTCTCATTAGCCTCGTGCGCAATAATAGCTATATTCCTAATATTTGTAGGGTCGTTCAAATGTATTCCACCGCCCGAAGGGATTATTTGATAAATTTTGTTAGTTATACTGTAGCATATTTCCACGTTATAATGAAGTAATGAATACACGACCGCTGGCCGAGCGAATGCGGCCCGAAACTCTCGATGAGGTACTTGGGCAACGACACTTAGTTGGTAAGGGTCATATCATTAGTGAAATTATTACTCAAAAGTCACCCACGAGCTTAATATTGTGGGGTCCGCCAGGAAGCGGCAAGACGACATTGGCGCGTATTATTGCTCGCGAAACAGGCGCAGAATTTGTAGAGCTTTCGGCTGTAACCGCCAATAAATCCGATGTCACGAAAACCATTGAGTATGCCGAACAGAACCAACGACTCGGCATGCGCACTATTTTATTTGTTGATGAAATTCATCGGTTTAACAAAGCACAGCAAGACGCTTTTTTGCCACATGTCGAAGCCGGTACCATTGTACTTATTGGCGCCACCACCGAAAACCCGAGTTTTGAAGTCATCAATCCTCTCTTGAGCCGCTCGCGTGTGCTGGTGCTTGAGGCCCTTGACAAAAGTGCTATTACCGCTGTTGTCAAGCGAGCCGCTAAGGCCGAAAAACTATCCTCCAAACAACTGCCTGCCAAAAGCATTAATTTGCTTGCAGAGCTGTCCGGCGGTGATGCCCGCGTGGCACTCGGCACATTAGAGCTTGCGATCCAACTCGCAGCCGGCAAAACCATTACACCAAAGCTCATTGAAACCGCTGCACAAACCCGTTTGCCTGGATATGACAAAAATGGCGAGACTCATTACAACGTCATTAGCGCGTTCATTAAAAGCATGCGCGGGTCAGATCCAAACGCTGCACTTTATTATTTAGCGCGCATGTTACAGGCTGGTGAAGATCCAAAATTTATTGCCAGACGCATGGTTATTTTTGCAAGCGAAGACATTGGCCTGGCAGCTCCGGCAGCTCTTAATCTGGCTGTTTCCACTTTCCTTGCTGTTGAGCGCATTGGCATGCCAGAATGCCAATACAATTTGTTTCATTGCGCCGCAGTGTTAGCTAAAGCTCAAAAGTCGCGTGACATTACCGACGCCATGCAAAAGGCACTTGCTGCCGCCAAGCAACATCCTGACTTGCCGGTGCCGCTAGCGCTTCGCAATGCACCGACCAAACTTATGAAAGATCTCGGCTACAACCAGGGCTACGAATGGCAGGCCAATTTCAAAACCAAATACGGCTTCTTGCCGCCAGAACTCAATGATTTAGAATTATTTTGAACTAAGCGCAGCATCGTAAAGCGCTTTCCCTAATGCATCAGCATCGGTTTCTGCGCCACCTGCAATCCGCACCGTGTACGTACCCTTATTCGGCAAGATTCTCGTGCGGTCAAATCCAAAACTTTGCCCTAAGTCAGCATATTTTCTCACTGCTTCATTACTGTACAGACGTTCTGCTAGCTCGTCCTCGCTTGCCACGCCAGTGCACTGCAAGAATAATACCGGACTGCAGCCCTCTGGATAATATCGTTTGGCGTAATTATAGTTCGGGTGATTCGGTACGGCAGGATGAGACACGGTAAAATCAGCCCCGTCCTGCTCGGCTTGGTACAGCGACAGCGCGAGTTTGCCGGTATTTTTATAAAGACGTTTGTTTCGCTCGTCGAAGGCTTCTTGCGTCTTTGGCAACAACGCCGCCATGCGTTCTAAGCTAGCAATGCCCGGCGGACTTGGCGCCATGCACCGAAATGCCCTGATTTTCCCCAATAATCCCTCGTGTTTTGTGTAAACCAATCCGCTGGTTTCTTGATTGGCGGTATACGATTTCGTGCCGCTCTCTACCACCATAATAGATTCGTCGGACAACAGGTCTTTGCCTATCGGATGCGCAGTCGATAGAGGCAGAGTATTATCGAGGATTATCGTCGGCTTATTTCTTTGCATACTCGTATAAAACAACAATTTACGCATATTAAGAACAGGTACACTTGGCCCATTACCGACAGTTTCAGCAAGAATAATATCCGGTGCTTTTTCTTCACACATTGCATCAACGGAAGTAACATCCCCGCTATCAAATTGGACGAGCTTGAAACGTCCTTGTCGGGCATACCAGCGCAAGTAATCAACCGTCTTGCCATACAGCTCGTAAGCGCTCGCAACAACTGGTTGTTCTTTTTTAGCCACCTCATCAAGTGCAACCTCCAAAGCAGCACTCACTGCTGCCATGCCGCTACCAAATAGTACGTTTTCGTGCGGCGACACATGCGTAAATTCAGCAGTTTTTGTTTCTATCTCATCCAAAAGCTCCGAGCCATCGCGGGGATATAAACTCCCCGCCCCAAAGCAACCCTTGCCTTGCAGCGCCTGGTCAAGCTCAGTTACCGACCCAAATGATGGCACAACTTGATGCTCTGGCGTCTTCATTTTACTAGCTCCTCCCAGGGTAAATTATCTTTTCCAAAATGGCCGTACGCGCTAGTTGCGCGGTATATCGGGCGTTTCAGATCTAATTTCTCGATTATACCCTTTACACTCGTATCTATTAGTTTTTCCTTGAATTCGTATAACGCATGCTCGCTTACGGTGGCGGTGCCGAATGTTTCAATTGTCTCCATCAGCGGAAGCGGTTGCCCAATTACATATGCTAGTCCTACCTCGCATTTTGTGGCCAGGCCTGCAGCAACTATATTTTTGGCTATGTAGCGAGCTGCGTATGCACCGCTGCGATCAACCTTACTGGGATCTTTGCCACTGAATGCACCGCCGCCCACTCGAGCATAGCCGCCGTATGTATCAACCACAATCTTGCGCCCGGTCAGACCCGCATCAGATTCCGGCCCTGGAATATGCCATAATCCCGTTCCGTTTACGACAATATCTTCCGGAGCTGGCAGCTCAAATTTATATTTCTCAAGTATCGGCGTGATGATGTGTGCAATTACATCGGCATGGACCTGTTTGCCAGTCGTTTCTTCATCATGCGCTACTGCAATAACAATTTTTTCTATTGCAACAGGCTTATTGCCCTCGTAGCGCGCTGTCACTTGTGCTTTGCCGTCAGGCCGCAACCATTTTAATTGCTTTGTTTCCCGGGCTTCATCAATCCGGCACGTTAGGGCGTGCGCCAGCGAAATCGGCAACGGCATGAGCTCGGGTGTTTCAGTGTTTGCATAACCAAACATCATACCTTGGTCGCCGGCACCTTCATGGTCTACACCGATTGCAATTTCCGGCGATTGTTGGTGTATATCGTTACTAAATTCAGATTCACTACTAAACCCCCAAGTTGGCACCGTGTAGCCTAGTTCTGCAACAGTATTCCGTACTATTTTTTCAAAGTTTATATCAGCCTTGGTATTAATTTCACCAAAAAGCGCAATCTTATTGGCTCCTGCCACCGTTTCAATACCGGTTCGGCTGTTCGGATCTTGGGCAAGCGCCGCATCCAAGATTGCATCGCTAATAGCATCGCAAATTTTATCCGGATGCCCAGCGCAAACCGATTCGCTGGTGAACAGCTTAGTTGACGTTAATAATTTTGACATAAAAATATCCTCTCCCCTGAAACGCGAGGAAAAGGATATTCATAGTTTTTCACACATATTAATATCTTTCCCTGGTCGGGACTAGACGAAGCACCTTCTTTGGCGTGCGGCCTTTTCGCATTTCAAAGGGTTGCTGGCAGGTCATGGGTTTTTTCGGTGACGACTTGTTCTGTCCGAAATTGCTTTTGTTTGTAGACGAAAGCTTGTTTTATTCGTGAAGCATATCTGTAGATATGTTGAACGAAAGAAGCAAGTTTGCAGCCCAAACAAAACAATTTTTAGGAGAACAAGTGTTGCCGAAAGAACCCGTTGAGCTAGTTCTCTCGCTGCACTCTTTATATTTTCTTTAATGTTCTTTTACAAAGGCTTGTAGATAAGTATAGCAAATGTTCGCTATTTTCGTTTAGCAAATACCACCGAACGCACGACGGCGTCAGTGGTAGATATAATATTTTCAGTGTGAGAGTGCGGCGCAAAACCAGCTGCTTTAATGACTTGCAAGAGTCCTCCTAGAGCCAAATCACGAGCTGCCGGATATTCCCGCAGCGCCGTTTCTGTTCCATCACTCACTTTGCTATCAGCACCAAATTGTACAGTCAGCGGTATATCGGCAGCGTTGGCACCATCTAGTACCTTGCGAAAACCTTCTTTTCTCATATTCAATCCTAGTGCCAGATTGACTCCTAAATTGCCGTTGCCATACACGTTGGCCCAGTTATATGTTTCCTTTGCGTTCTCGTCTCCCTTCGCAATTTCTATGCGTGACTGCGGGCCGGCAAGCTGCCAATCAGTACTGGCGTCTGTAAAATATGCTTTTGCCATGGCGCCCCACCATCGCTTCTTAGCATTTGGCACTTCGCCCTGATACAAACCCTTGATATCAAACTTTGCGCCGTACGGCGAAACGGCGGCATTACCCATGACTGCGGCGCCTTGGGACACGCCCGCAAGGTGCAGCCTTCCGTACTCATGCACGTCGCACATTTCCAGGGCAACCCAACTAAGAGCCTGTAAGTGCGTTATTGATCCTAAAGATTTTCGGGATGCAAAATCTCCTCCTATACCGCGCCTATCAAGCGAAGGTGAAGGAATCACCATTACTGGCAAATAATTTCCGGCCAAGTCGGTCACTCCCGCCTCGCGCAACACAGCATGCATAAAATCACCTAATATCAAGCGGCTTGCGCGGTTAGAATCCAGGTCTTTGGGGCGTGGCATATCACCGGTAGTAAATTCCGTGAACTCCTCGGCACTATTTCCAAGCGTCACCGGAGTTGCCCACGGGGCATGGAAAACCACAGCTTCGTCTACAGAATCACCGCGGCCCTTGATAAGTGCAAAGGGCACACCTTCATGACGCCTGACGCTCGTTTCGAGTCGTTCAAAGTAACTGGCTTTGTCGGTTGCATAATCTTGGTTATAAAGCTCGAGCGCGCGTCTGGTGTACTCACTCAGGCCTGCATCATTAACCATACCTTGCTCGTCGAAATGATACGTATGGCTAATCTCAATTTCTT
>CAZGQU010000010.1:0-16176 GCA_964527845.1 uncultured Candidatus Saccharibacteria bacterium
GCTATCTTATTCTATTATATTTTACATAACATATCATTCGTTGTATAATATTTTTCTATGGAAAAACCCAGGCAATATGAAGGTGATATTGCAGTAACCCAAGAAGCTATAGATCAAGAACTTTTATCACTCAAGGCCTTGTTTCCTGATGCCGGGGTTAGAAGTGAAGAAGCGTACGTCAGAAACCTTGATCTCGCACGTACGACTAGGGATATTGAGCGATTAAAAAAACCTTTGAATCCAGATCGTAAACCCATACTGATTCACTTACAAAAAAGCTTATCTGAGCTATATACGGAGCACGAGGGCTTGACAGGGATTGATACAGACATAGTGCACCTGGGAGCTTTTGCTGCTGCGCTTTTTCCGAAAGAATGGGAAAAGGCATGTAAAGACGAAGGCTATAAGCATTTAGCGAAGCGAGCACATCCGAACTTTCTGGCGCCAGAGATAGGTGAGATTGGTGGAGTCATTCCATTGGTATTGAGAGGCAAGAAGCATTTTCAGAAAAAATCGCGGAACATGCTTGCGCAGACGCTAGAAACAGAAGGTTCAGATACGCAAATATTGTCGGAATATTATCGGAGGTTACGAGTTGCAGGATTAGTCTATCTTCATCGTGGAACAGTAGATCTGCTATCATCATTTCACGAAGTATGCAGCACGAGCGAGCTAAAAAACATTTCAAACCTCGCGCAAAAATTGCAAAATAACTTTTCAAGAGATGCTGCGCTGAACGAAAAGTTACAATCACATATCGAGTTAGCGACCGCTGCTAATAGATTTGTGGGCAATCGCAAAGCCCGCGTAACCATAGCGGCCCACAGCGACATGCTAGAGCCACTTATTCGCATGCAATCTCGCAACACTCGTGAGGTTATAAATAATCTAAATGCAGTTCGCAATGTTTTACTACAAACCACAGGCAAGCACCTTGGCAGTGTGATATTAGAACAACAGGTAGACGTCTCAGAAAATCAAAACAATGATTCAACTTCTGAAGCAGAAGACCAGGGTCGCGTCGCACAGAATGAGTTATTTGTCCTCAAGAACCAAGCTGAAGCTATTAAGAAAGAATTAGCCGAAGTAAAGCAAAGGAGGCTCGAAAGCGAACTTTACAAGCGGATAGAGGCTCTTGCACAGCATAACGACCAGCTGCAATCTCCCTGGAAACTATCGAACAGAACACTTAAAAAGCGTGGGCTTTCCGAGGGCATAGCAGCTATTGTGAAGGGCATTCATAACAATGATGGAATAGTAGTCTTGCCTGGTCATAACAAAACCGAAGCATATGCATTAGCATCACAGATTGAATACTTAAAGGAATTAGCTGCTAATAATAGTCCAGAAGATATAGCCGATTATTTGGGCGCTCAATGCAAGGTATCAGATACTTTGCTTGGGCAACTCGAGGATATAAAGAGGCAAATATCAAATCTCCATAATGGAGCAGCAGAAAAAGCCCGGCAGCAGCTCCCTGATGTCTTTAACACTGAAGGTGCTCTCACCTATATAACAGGTAATTGGCCAGGCCTCAGCTTACTTATCACACAGTACTGGCCCGATGGCAAGCAAACAGCATCCAACATAGAAAAGAGCGTCATTGAACCATACCGTTCCAAATCGCTTTTCTCGAAGGCGCTTAATTCCAACGAGGCATTCGGCAACAATGATGAAGCTGAAATCGAGCCGGCGACTTACAACGAACTTCCAGCTTCTGAGCACCCAGAAAGCAACGATTCATATGAGCTCATGGATAACGGTAGTATTCTTCCACTAGATAAGCTCCACAATATCGCTCTTCAGTTGGATGCAATCATACTACCGCCCCAAGCAACGATAGATGACCTAAAGAAGGCGATATATAAGCTTGACATTGACTCTGAGCAAGCCGAACAAATAGATTGGGAGAGGCTCCATAACCTTGTACGTGTACGAGATATCTATGAAGGTGAAATTTACCGATCCAAAAAAGGTTCTTTAGGCAACGCGCCGCCTTACTTTGTCGTTGAATTTACTTACGAAGGAGAAACATACGCGGTAGCTGAATCTCCGGTCGAAGGCAACGCGACATACGTGGTAGCAGAAAAACAAGTCGGCGGATCATGGCTTGAGGTCTTATCTTTGTCAAAAAAGGAAGCCAGAATCCTAGGAGCTCATCGCATTATTCACGCGAGTAAACAAAAAGCTGAGCATCATCTACGCAAAATTAACGATAGGCTTCTGGACCTAATCGTAACTAGCCCGGAGAATTAACCCCGGGCTATTTTAATAGAGCCTGGTCACCTACCGGAGGCCGAGTTTGGCACTACATGCCGGCCATGCACCCCAACCTTGCATGTCTTTAAGCACTTCAGCTCGGGCTATCTGTTCTGACTTAGGTGCGTGGTGCGGGTAGCCACTACCACCGACTGCTTGCCAGCTAGAAAGGGTGAACTGTAAGCCGCCGTAGTACCCATTGCCAGTATTTATGGCCCAGTTACCACTGGATTCACAGTGTGCGAGCTTATCCCAGATTCCAGCATGTGTACCACTCGACACAACAGCTGGGCGAGGATTATCACTGCTTGAACGTACTGGTGCTGGCGCAAGCGTTGGAGCTGGTACCGCTACTGGTAACGGCCTACTCTCTAAATCCTCATTAGGGTCAGGTATTCGGATAATATCCCCTGCGTATATCAAATCCGGGTGCTCAATGCTCACGTTAGCGTCGTATAGACGTTTATAGGTGGTATCATACAGCTTAGCGATCTTCGATAATGAGTCGCCTGGCTGTATTTGCACGGTGTTTTGAGACGGTTGTGATGTCTGCTCTGGAGCTGTTTGTGCGTAAGCTGTTTGATTGCTCACGGCACATAAAATCCCTGCCGCGCATAACGCAGCCAGCGTTGTCTTTACTTTCATATTCCCTCCTTGTACCACCTAAAATACCCACACTAAAAATGTGTGTCATGTGATTCAAGTTGTTTATTTCGAATTAATTTCTAAAGAATAAATCTACTGGGCGGTAATTTAGGTAGCGTAGTTGGTGTTTCTCCACCTCAAATGCTTCGAAACCCTATACTATAATAGCAGTTTAAACATATTAATCAAGCTTAAGCAAAATCGTTATCTAGTAATATTACGTGTGTTTGATTTAGGCAAAGTGGTTGTGTTTAGCGGGTATTATTCCTATACTTGATGGTAGATAACATAGGGATTTTCAGGTCGGACAAACATGAAGGTATTGATGCTGGGTTGGGAGTTACCGCCGTACAATAGCGGTGGATTAGGTGTAGCATGCTATCACCTCTGCAAGGCTCTCGCCCAAAAAGATATCGACATCGAATTTGTCCTTCCCTACAAACACGATCAGCCAGTAGACTTTATGAAGGTGCTCGCAGCACATCCACAAGGCGTGTCTGCAATTATCGCCACTGGAATGGCATACGATAGCCATAAATACGTGTTTAGCGATGGACACAGTGAATATGTGAGTGTGTTCGAACAACAGGCTTTGTATGAGCAAGCTGTCTCTGAAATGGTCGAGTACGGCAAGTATGACATCATACACGCCCATGATTGGCTCACTTTCCGCGCTGCCATACGCGCAAAGCATGCTAGTAATTGTCCCCTGATAGTGCATATTCATTCCGTTGAGCGCGATAGAGCCGGCGGGGGTGACGGCAATCCCCTGGTGCGCGAAATTGAGGCTATGGGCATGCTAATGGCCGATGAGATAGTCGCAGTCAGCGAGCATACCAAGCGCTGTATTGTGCACGATTACGCTATTCCTGCCGATAAAATCAAGGTTGTCCATAATAGCATTGAAGCCGAGTCATTAGAGCCATTAGATGTTTCAAATGCCTACACATACTTAGCGGGTATGAAGCGTCAGGGCTACAAAGTCGTTACGAACATCGGCCGGCTCACCATGCAAAAAGGTCTGACTAACCTGTTACTTGCCGCCAAGGAAGTCGTGCAGCGCGAACCAAAGACGATATTTCTCATTGTTGGCAGCGGTGAGCAGTATTACGAACTTATTACGATGGCGGCCGACTTAGGCATTACTAAAAATGTCGTATTTGCCGGCTTTCAGCGTGGTAAAAGGTGGCGGGATGCTTACGCCATCGGTGATGTGTTTGTCATGCCTTCAGTTTCTGAGCCGTTTGGACTCACGCCACTCGAAGCTATTGCATACGGCACACCAGCAATAATCAGCAAGCAATCAGGTATCAGCGAAGTGTTGAAGAATTGTCTGAAGGTTGATTTTTGGGATGTTCATGAGATGGCGAACCAAGTCGTGTCTGTAGTTAGGCATCAAAGTTTACGCGACGAGCTGCACAATAATGTGTATAGAGAATTTTTGCAATTAAGTTGGGATGATTCAGCCCGTAAGTTATACGACATTTATAATCAGCACCTAACTGCAGGAGTACGGTCGTGAGTCGCGCGATTGTGTTATACCTGCATGTGCATCAGCCCTTCCGTGTGCGACATTATACGATTTTTGACGCCGCAAACAGCCACGACTACTTTTTTGCGCAACCCTATGATGATCGTACGAACAACGAACGGATCATGCATAAAGTCGCCGAAAAGTCATACATTCCGACAAACCGGTATTTACTAGAACTACTGAACACACATCCAGAATTCCGACTTAGTCTGTCTATTACCGGTACTGTCATCGAGCAGTTAGAGTATTGGGCACCTACAGCGCTACAGTCGTTCAAAGATTTGATAGATACCGGCCGCGTAGAGATTGTCGGCGAAACATACCATCACTCTTTGGCGTTTTTCTACTCACGCCAAGAGTTCGAACGACAGGTAGAAATGCACAAAAACAAAGTACGTGAGGTGTTTGGCGTAACGCCAACAGTCTTTAGGAATACCGAGCTGGCATATAACAACGATCTAGCATACTGGGCCGACCAAGCCGGCTATAAAGGCATTCTCGCCGAAGGTTGGGACACAGTGCTTGGCTGGCGTAGCCCGAATTTCGTATATCGTCCGAGTTATACCGAGAATATTAAGCTCCTTATGAAAAACTATAAGTTAAGCGACGACATTGCCTTTCGATTCGGCAACCGAAGCTGGGCTGAATGGCCACTAACCGCTGGCAAGTTTGCTCACTGGCTAAATAACACCAGTGATGGCACCAATTTTAACCTATTCATGGACTATGAAACTTTTGGCGAGCATCAATGGAGCGAGTCCGGTATATTTGATTTTCTGAGACACTTGCCGCATGAATGGCTTAAAACTAATGGCAACAGATTTATGACAGTCAGCGAAGCAATCGACGCCTATGAGCCAGTTGATTATGTTGACATGCCACATACTGTAACATGGGCAGATACAGAGCGCGATTTAAGCGCCTGGCTCGGAAATAGCATGCAACAACAGGCTATAATGGCTATTTACGGGCTCGAGCAGCACATTCTTGAAACAAACGATTTAATGCTGATAGAAGACTGGCGTCGGCTGCAAACATCCGATCATTTTTATTATATGTGCACCAAATGGTTTAACGACGGCGATATTCATGCATACTTCAGCCCATACGCAAACCCATATGACGCTCTCATTTCATACATGAATGTGTATCACGATTTACAATATCGCTTAGCTGAAAAAGGAGTGAATGTATAATGGCACGTCCAGTAATTCTTGGTAACGGACAATTGACTGTTGGCTTAGACGAACGTGGCTTTGTTCACGATTTTTATTACCCATACGTTGGGCTCGACAATCTCACGACTGCTCGCAGCATCCAACACAAAATTGGTATATGGATTGATGGTAAGTTTAGCTGGGCGCTCGAAGATACCTGGAATATTACAGTGGACTTTGAATCTGACGCTTTAGTAAGCGCAATCAAAATGCAGTGTGATGCACTGCAGGTATTGTTAGAATTTAGCGATTTTGTCGACAGTGGCTATAATGGTTTTTGCAGGCAAATCAGAATTACAAACTTAGCCGACCACGAGCGGGAAATACGATTATTTATGCACCAGGTTTTCCAAATTTCGCGCGCTGGACGGGCTGATACAGCACTTTACATACCGGACGAACAATACATTTTAGATTACAAAGGCCGTTGCAGCCTGCTGATATATGGACAGTTTGATGACGGGACCCGATATGATCAATTTTCCATTGGTAACTACGGCATTGAAGGCAAAGAAGGTACATACAAGGACGCAGAGGACGGCGAACTTTCCAATAACGCAGTTGAGCACGGTGGCGTGGACACGGTCATTCGATTTACGCGCACCTTGGCTGCAAACGAGAAAGCAACCGTAGATTATTGGATTATTGCAGCCGATTCACAATACAACGCCGAGAAAATACACACCATATTCAAGCAACAGGGCCTTGATATGCGCCTTAAGCTGAACCGTGAATATTGGCGCGAATGGCTTGGCATCGCAGCACCACGTATACGCAATATCGATACACAGTACCAGGACTTAGCCAAAAAATCACTTATGATTATTAAAGCTCATACCGATAAACGAGGAGGCATTATTGCATCGTGCGATTCCTCGATTTATAACTTTGGCCGCGATTATTATAGCTACGTTTGGCCGCGAGACGGCGCGTATGCGATATGGCCGCTCATCCGACTCGGTTATACCGATGAGCCTAAGCGTTTTTTTGAATTTTGTCGCGATATCATGCATCCTGACGGTTATTTGATGCACAAATACCAGCCTGATAAATCTATTGGTAGTACATGGCACCCATTGGTGCACGGGAGCAAGCAAGAATTAGCAATTCAAGAGGACGAAACGGCAGTTGTACTGTATATGCTCGGTGAGTATTATGCACACACCAAAGACGATAATTTTGTTATGGGGCTTTACACCACGTTTATTCAGCCTGCTGGCAACTTCATGGCTTCGTTCATTGATGAGCAAACAGGCCTCCCTCACGCCAGCTACGACCTATGGGAAGAGAAATTCTTAACAACCACCTACACCACAGCCTGTACATACCAGGCATTATTGGTAGCAGCTGATTTTGCAGAACAATTTGAATATCCCGACGACGCAGTTAAATGGCGTGATGCAGCCGCACTTATCGCCGAAAATACAGAAGTATTTTTTGATAATGACAAGCAGGCGTATCGAAAAGGCTTTTTATTGCAGCACGACGGGTCATTGGCTTTCGATAATACGATTGACATATCAAGTATGTATGGCATTTTGATGTATGCAGACAAAGATTTTGGCGCCGACGAAAACAGTAAAATGATAGCGGCTATAGAAAATAACTTACTAAATAAAAGTCCTTCTGGGGGCTCACCACGTTACGAACAAGACAATTACTTCGTGTCAGAGCCGGCATATTTAGGTAATCCTTGGTTCGTGACGACCTTGTGGCTCGCTCAATATTATGTGCGTCACAAACAATTAGATAAAGCAAAGGATTTTTTGAAGTGGACTATGGAAAAAACATTACGCAGTGGTGCATTATCTGAACAAATTAATCCATCAACAAGTGAGCCCCTCTCAGTCACCCCACTTGTGTGGAGCCATGCAGAATTTATTAATACTGCAATTGACGTTTCTTCTATAAAATCACCAGAGAATTAAAAAAGAGCCGTTACTTGCGGCTCTTTACTTCATTGCGACCGAGGTTTTTCTTAGTCTCGGTAAATACTGTGTGACGACGCAATTTTGGGCTATATTTGCGTAAACTTAGCTTATCGGGCGTGTTCATCGTATTCTTTGATGTATAGTAAATACGCTCGCCAGTTTCTTCACTGACCAGTCCAACGAGTTTTCTTTTGTCACCTTTTTTTGCCATAATGGATTAATTCTAGCAAAATTACTTATTTTTATCAACCGTTGGCGCTTCTGGCACAATAACCCACAAAATAACATAGGGTATAAATCCCGGCAAGCCACCAGGAAGCAGTAATATAACAAAGATAACACGCACGATAACCGGGTCAATATTAAAATACTCCGCTATGCCACCACATACGCCAGCAATCATTCTATCAGTTCGTGACCTAAACAAGCGTTTCTGCATGTTGCTAGTTTATAACATGCCGCCGTAATGGAGTATAAATTTTCCTACACGTTTTTGGTGTTCAGCTTGTGCGATAGCACTCTCAGCTGGCATAAGCTTATCAACAAGCGGTTGCCGCACAAATATGTCTTGTGTGGTCACGCTAGATTCTTCAATTGGCCCCTGCTCTAAGTTTGGCATAATGTATGGCATTATATCATAAGCATAATATATGGAGCCACCTTCGGGATTTATCAGCTACGCTTTTCGTCCGTGAAACCAAAATTCATTTTTATGGAGCCGAAGACGAGGATTGAACTCGTGACCCCCGCCTTACCATGGCGATGCTCTACCACTGAGCTACTTCGGCATGTCTTTTGATTTTAGCTAGCATCTACCAACTGGCTATATCCTTTTATAAGCCAAGCTCTTGAGAAATTGCAACTGAAAACTGTTTTGATTTGTAAAGTTCTTCTAATATATCTTTTGTGGGCATAATAGATCGGTAAAGTATATATTGGTGCAGGGTGTAGGATTCGAACCTACGAAGGCATAAGCCAACAGATTTACAGTCTGTCGTGTTTGACCGCTTCACTAACCCTGCGCGTCAACGTGTAATAGTACGGTTAACGAACTGCTGACAAAACACGTTTGCTCAGCACTTCTATCAACCCTACTAAGCCGTTTCCTTTCAAATTTACGAATCCTTTCGAAAATTTGTATAGCTACATTTGGAGCCACCTCGGGGATTCGAACCCAGAAGAACCCTGCGGGTTCTTTCTGTAGAATCGGACTTTAATGTGCTGGAGCCACCTCGGGGATTCGAACCCCGGACCTACGGTTTACAAAACCGCCGCTCTAACCAGCTGAGCTAAGGTGGCACTTTGTCGCTCTGAGGCGAAATACAGGTGTTATTCTATCAAAATATTGCCTAAACAACAACCCGCTTAGGCCGAAGAATGCGTTTTGGACGACGGCTGGTCTTTGCTGTAGCAAGCTTTCTGAGTTTTTGCTCTACCATGTCAGCTTCGGCATCCATATTATTGGCTCTGTAAGCCTTATGAATTAGCATGTATGTTTCTCTGTTTGGCTCAAGCTCAACAGCTTGTTGTAGTTCTTGGAGCATAAGCTTGTCATTGCCAAGCTTTTCCTGAACTTTTGCATAGGCCACATGTCGTGCGGCCAAATTATCTTCCATTTTGAGGGCCTGCTCAAAAGCGGTCGCTGCCTTGGCGTAGTTTTCAGTCTCATAATAAATAAGTCCTAAGTTATGCAAACTTGAAGGCGTTGGTTCGATGCTGGAAGCGATTTCAAAACAATCAATTGCATCACGATATTCTTTTTGTTTGGCGTACAAAATACCCAAGCGGTTATACGCAGCGGCGTTCTTGGAATCTATCTTGAGAATCGTCAATAACGCTTTCTCGGCTCGCAAAAAACGGTTTTCGCGCATGCCCTGATGTGCAATGTCCCACAATTTGCCCAAACGGTCACCAACTTTACGGGAAACGTCAGCGAACTCGTCGTCATGAACTCGTAAGTTCCTGTACGCAAGAAGCCCGAACCCCGCTACAACCGCCAATTCCAACATAGTTACCTATAAGTATACCACGCACATGAACGCCTGCAAGCAATTAACCACAGGCATTTTAGACTTTTAGCATCAAATTTGTCAGCACCAGTTTAGCTTGAGTATTTGTTACCAGTAATTCTTGCGCCTCCTGAGTTGCAGCCAGGACTTTATGCCAACGACGCAGGGCGCCCGGGTTGCCAGTCTTTGCTGCAGCCTGTATACCGCTTTGTGCAATCCGACCAAAAGCAAATAGCAACATATCGATCTGCTTTTGCCTGGCCAGCTCATCAACCTTCACAAGTCGTGTAAACATATCACCCACAAGTATACCCTTTGTGGTCTCGATAGCAGCCACCAACTCATGATCGGTAGCGCCATCCAAAAGCGCTTTCATAAGCCCCGTTAAGCCGCCGCTGAGCAATAGCGCCTTATCAATATCATTTTGTGCATGTCCAAGCATTGCAAAGTGTGTCCGCAGAGCAACTTCAGAAGGTGCGATTAACTTTATTGCTTGTACCCGTGAACGAACGGTGGGAAGTAGTTTAGTCTCGTCCGCCACCGTCAAAATCATAACCGTATCTGCAGGCGGCTCCTCGATGGCTTTTAGTAGCGCGTTTTGAGCTTCCAGGGTCATGGTATGAGCATGCTCAATAACTACTACTCGCCGGATAACCCCTGTGCCGGTAGTTTTAAGTTTTAAAAGTGCAACGATTTCACGCGCTTGCTCAATAGATATCGCTCCTTTTTCAGATGCAATTAACCGGTAATACGCATACGACTCTAGCTGTGCTGTAGATAAGTTTAGTAGCCGCTGGACAATATAGTTAGCGATAGCTGTTTTTCCGCTACCAGCTGGCGCAACTATCGCCAGAGCATGTCCTGGCTTAGCAATATACGCTTCAATAGTGCGCTTGGTCGCATTATGTAGTACGATATCGCTCACTTGCGCTCCATTTCTTCAGTAAAAGTAGTTGGTAATGGAGCATCGAATACTTTTCTTTCGCGGCTTGGCAGTGTTAATTCTAATTGAGTAGCGTGCAAATAAAGTCTGTCGGCTGGCTTGCCGCCATAAAGCGCGTCACCGACAATAGGATGGCCGAGATGCTTCAAATGTACTCGTAGTTGATGTGTACGGCCTGTTATGGGCTTCAGCTCAACCAAGCTCTTAGAAGCTGTCTTTCTAAGTACTTTGTACTGCGTTTGCGCTGACTTGCCGTTTGCGTCTACTCTGAATGTAGCTGGCGCCTTTGGATTGCGTCCAATCGGCATATCTATCATCGCCTCTTCCTGCTTTAAGCTGCCCTCGACAATTGTATTGTAAGTTTTTTTCGTCCTGCGCTGTGAAAACTGTTTTTGCAGCCAACTTAATGCTTCGGGAGTTTTAGCGCATATCATTACGCCACTTGTAGCACGATCAAGTCGATGCACTATCCCGGCCCGTTCGCCTTGTAGCAGAGATGAATTTATGTGTCGTCTCAGCCATGTTGCCACCGTGGCTTCTGGATTAAACGCGCCTTTGCTGTGCGTGAGCACACCGACAGGTTTATTGATAACAACGCAGTCGTCATCCTCGTAAATTATCGGCAAATCAATATCTGGAATCTGTGCCAGTTCTGCTTCGTCGTAATCCACGTCTACCACATCATCAGCTTTTAGCTTATAGCCTGGTTTAGTTTCAATATCCCCATTAACCAAGACTTTACCGTCAGCGATTAAACGCGCCGCAAATGCTCGACTGAGCGAAGGTTTTAGTTCTACGACTTTTTGATCCAGCCGTTGCGCTCGAGTAAACTCTACTTCACTCATTTTCTGAGGCCGACGGCTTTTTGCACTTTCAAAAGCGTCGCATTCGCGACCTGGTTCATGGAAACTTCATCTTGTTCGAGTTTTTGCGAGAGCGCTGACTCATCTACAGCTGCAAGTCTTGCTTGTAGATCAGTTAAAAATGTCCCAGTAGCCTCTGCTACGGCGCGCTTAAGGTCGCCATAACTGGACTTGCCTTCCCAGGCTGCATTCGTTTCCTCTTGAGATTTACCAGTTAATAGCGCTAGCATTTGCAATAAATTACTAATTCCCGGACGTTCCTTAAAGTCAAAACGTATTTCGCCCAAACTATCTGTTTCAGCCCGCATGATTTTTTTAGCAGCTTCACTCGGGTTATCACTGAGCATAATAGTGCCTGAGGGATCATCAATACTCTTGCTCATCTTCTTTTCTGGATTGCGCAAGCTTCGTATACGTACGCCCGTATCGCGCTGCGAAAATTCTAGCTGCTTATTCCAATCTTCCGGAACTACAAATAATTCTTGATCAAACTTATTATTAAGACGGATTGCTAAATCGCGAGTAAGCTCAATATGCTGCCGCTGATCTTCGCCAACAGGAATGTATTTCGCACCATACAATAAAATATCAGCCGCCATTAACACTGGGTAATTAAACAGACCAGCGCTCACGGAATTACCCATGAGTTTATTGAAATTTTCTGACGAATCAGTTATTTCCTCATCTTCTGAGCGTAAGGTTTTTGCCTTATCTTTGAACTGTGTCATGCGTGAAAGCTCGCCAATGCCCGTAAAACAATCCAAAATCCATGTCAGCTCGCTGTGTGCTGGAATGAAACTTTGACGATAAATATAAGTATCTGGATTGTTTATGTCCAAACCAGCTGCTACGAATACCTTGAGGTTATCAATAGTTTGTTGGTATAGCGTACCGTGGTCTATAGGTGTCGTAAAACTATGGAGATCTGGCACGAACATATTGACCTGATACTCGCCGGCATGCTTGTTCTGCAATTCAATTACTGGCAAAATGCCGCCTAAATAATTGCCGATATGGAATTCACTGTTCGCCCGAAGACCGGTAAGTACGACTGGTTTGCTCATTAAATCGTATTATATCCTACTTGTGGGCGTGAAGCGAAGTATGCCTCCTCAGTAGATTCTAAAGCAATTTCGCCCATGATGTTATGAAGTTTATTGGCAAGTATTTCATCTTCGTTTAATGGCCTAAAGCTGAGCTGCCACTCTAACAACCCCTCGTCAGTTATTTCTATGATTTCTTTTGTAAGTATTTCCATAATTACTCCTTAATATATTATCGGTGCACCGTGGAGGCTTCACTCCAAATATTTTCAAGCGAAGCTACAAGTGCCGCTTGGTTGTTGCCTTGGTCACTTTCGATATCTAAGTTCATCAGAATACCGCAGCTGGCTCGACGTAGGGTTTCCCTGTCAATCTTTTCTGATGGCACGATGGCAACAGCCTCACCTAACTCCGCTTTCTGCAAAGCTTCGGTGTTATCTGCAAGCATGTCTACATGAATATCATCTGTTTCGCTGGCCAAGCCCTGTAACTCTTCTGCCAATCTCGGAAGAGCTGGATCGTCACTTTCGCTTACGACCAAGCGTCCCAGATTGCGCGCGCGAAGCTGCCGCAATGCTATTATTTTGCGTTGATCTATCTCGGTTAGGTTTTTGGGTGTTTCTTGGTGCAACATTTTATCTCCTTTCGCATTAAAAAACCGCCACATTTTGTGACGGTTCATTTGCTTTGTTGTCTCTGCTTATTTTATACAAGCGCGCGCATTAGTCCGCCACGAATGGTGTCGGTAAACCAAAAGTATGCGTAAGCCTGCATTCTTGTCATAAAGTGTAATATACACCCATTGTCAACAGTCGTCAAATAACTATTGCGCTTGTGCTTGCACACAACATAGAAAACCTTACACTAAATATAATGTATAGGCGTCAATACTATTTTCCTGAGCATCTGCACAACACAGCTGAACAAAGTGGCATAGCAGAGATTGCAGATAAAATTGATAACTGGGATAAAGACATCCATGGTGAAGAATCTTTTAATACTTACACGACATTTTTTCCTGGAGAAGATAGAGCCGACGAAGAAGTTACAGAAGAAATTGAGCTTTTCGCATCATCAGATTTATTTCGAAATTTAGATGCCGATGATAAAATCCAGTTTCTTAAAGCTTATAATATAGATCGCAGTAAAAATTGGAGAATTATTGGCTCGAAAGCGCTTAATGCAAACCCTAGGCTCTTTGAGCTTGATGAGTCTACAGTTTCTGTGCCATGCGATGATGCTGACCGCTTAACTCTATCTGGGGCTGGCGCCAAGGAATATGTGGGCTTCGAACCAAATATTTTTGAGAGCTATAAGGCATATGGGTTTGACACAAAATTGGCATTTATGCAATTTGCAGGGGCATGGCTATGCAATAAAGTAGGGCTCTCATATTCACGACCTTCAATCACTATTCCTCACATAGAAGACCCTGAACTGATTCGTAAAATACTTATGGGTGGTGATATTCATGGCGACTTTAGGATGGAAGAGCAAACATTGCCAATCCTAGGAGCATTAACTCCAATAGGATCTAAAACTGCATTTGCACCAGTTCACATGAGCGCAGGAGTCGCCGCTTATCATTCCGTTGAAAAAGACATTGTAACTGCCGCATGCGCATACGTAATGGATAGTGAAAAGTTTACTCAAAATGAAAAGAGCAGACTGTTTGAAGTTGTATTTGCAGAAGAACCCAAACAAAGCAAGAATGAATTAGGCGCTAATTTTTTTGGGGACTTCGGTGATGATGATTTTGACGACGTTACGACCAAGCAAAACCTAGACATCATGCGCGTGAATGCCGAACGTAATATTCCTTATCTTAAGCTATTCGTGTCTCCATATAACAGAGACCTCCGTTTGCTCGTTGAGAAGTCTCCAGATGGCAATTTATCCATAAGAAACACCGGTACCGAAGAAGCGATAGTCTTTAGAGCCGAAGAAATTCCGGAGTTACTCCAGCTTTTTGCAAATATTGGTGAGGCCGAGGCGCGGACTTCAACTAGTTCTGTCATGCATGCAATTTCATGCGCATATGAGGAATTACGCGACAATGCCGAAGCAGGTCACATTTTATATTCTGATTCTAATACAAGTTAACGCTTGGTGAACTGACGTTGTTTACGGGCGCCCTTGAGGCCGAACTTCTTGCGTTCTTTTTCGCGCTGGTCGCGGCCCAATAGATCAGCACGCTTCAGTGTGCTCTTAAGGCTTTCATCCATCAGGGTTAACGCCTTTGCAATGCCGAGCCGAATTGCCTCTACTTGCCCATTGTGACCACCGCCCGTTACACGGACAGTGATGTCAAATTTGTTCTCTTGTTGCAGTGCTACAAATGGTTCTTGCAGTTTGTTTAGCAATAACTTGCTCTCTGCAAAATACTCATTTGCCGGCTTACCATTAACAATAATTGTGCCTTTGCCACTCTGCAAACGTACCCGAGCCGTTGAACTTTTGCGTCGACCAAGCGCATAAAAATAACTATCTTTCTTAGCTGCAGTTGCCATTATTTACTCTCCTTTAGGCTCAATGCCTGTGGTTTTTGTGCTTCGTGATTGTGTTCACTACCTGCGTAGACTTTGAGACGCTTTAGTCGCTCATCACGCAATTTATTAACAGGCAACATACCACGTACGGCATGAACAATCACCTCAGTAGAGTCTTTGTCCATCTTTTCGGCCAAAGTTGCTTCTGTAATACCACCTGGAAAACCGCTGTGTCGATAATATTTTTTACCTTGCAGTTTATTACCAGTTACAACCAGTTTGTCAGCATTGATAACTACAACGAAGTCACCGCAATCAATATGTTGAGTAAATTGTGGCTTACCTTTACCAGTCAATAAGGTGGCAATTTTTGTAGCAACGCGGCCAAGCGATGCTTCGCTTGCGTCAATAACATACCAGGCGCGAATTACATCATTTGGTTTTGCACTATACGTTTTCATTATTTAGCCTCCTTTTTTGCAGCCGGCTTTTTAGCAGCTACCTTTGTCGCAGGCTTAGCTTCTTTTTTCTCAGCAGGTTTTGCTACAGGTGCTTCCTTGAGGTCATTTACGAAGCTTACCCGTGCAAGTTGAACATTGTCGCCGCGGCGTATGCGTGTACGCTCAATCCTTACATGACCACTTGTTCGATCTTTCATTTTTGGTGCAAGTTCATCGACGAGCTTGTGTGCGCTTTCAAGTGTTTGCAAGCCTGAAATTACCTGACGACGATTGTGTAAGTCACCTTTTTTCGCCTTTGTAATAAGCTTTTCGATGTAAGGCACAACTTCTTTTGCTTTTGGCAAAGTCGTCTCGATTGTTTCGTATTTCACCAACGAATCCGCGAGACCCTTCAAGAGTGCTCGACGCTGATCGCCATCGCGATGAAATTTACGACCTTGATATCCGTGACGATGCATCTTAAAGCTCCAACTCCGCCAGTTTATCTTTTACTTCGTCAAGAGCCTTGCTGCCAAATCCCTTTAGATCCCGAAGCTCAGCATCACTCAGTGTGAACAAATCCTTAATAGTATGGATGTCATTATTGATGAGTGCATTTGTAGTGCGAGCAGATAAGTTCAAGTCTTCAACGGGGATATTTAAGGCACTTGGTTCATCGTCGCCGCTAGAAGCCAATTTTGCAGCCTCATTATCACTGGTAACCAATGGTTCACTGGCCGCAACACGAGTTTTGCCAGCCAGTGCAGTGTACTGGTTGACCAAGATAGCAGCAGCTTCTTCAA
>CAZGQU010000011.1:0-3436 GCA_964527845.1 uncultured Candidatus Saccharibacteria bacterium
TAAATTTTCACCATATCCTAGAGTGTACCATGAAGACTCATTTCACCTTCGCCGTTTACGGCTCATCATACGAATATGCGTTCTTAGGATAAGGAAAACAGAGCTTCGTACCCACGGATGAACATAAGCTACAACATGGATTGGTACGTTATGCAATAACGTTTCAAATATCTAGCAATAGAGAATAATATCTGTTATACTGACGGGCGATGTATAAGCGAGTGCTATTGAAGCTATCCGGAGAGCAATTGTCTGGTAAATTCGATGGTGGGATTGATGCGGAACTTGGTGCGTGGATTGCTCATGAAGTGAAAAAAGCTGTCGATGGTGGTACGCAAGTGGTGATTATGGTGGGTGGCGGTAATTATGCCCGCGGCGCGCAGCTGGCTGGCCACGGCATTCAGCGCGTAACGGCTGACCAAATCGGCATGTTGGCTACCATGATGAACGCATTAGCGCTAACTGATGTATTCGAAGCCCAGAATATTCGTACGCGGTGTCTTACCAGTATTTTTGCGCAACAAGTAGCCGAGCCGTTTGTGCACCGGCTGGCTAATAAGCACCTTGCAAAAGGCCGTGTGGTTATTGTGGGTGGCGGTAGCGGCCGGCCATATGTAACTACTGATACAGCTGCACTAATTTTGGCGCTTGAACTAAATTGCGATGTAGTGCTGAAAGCTACTAAGGTTGATGGCGTCTACGATAAAGATCCTCACAAGCATAACGATGCTAAAAGGGTTGAACAGATGTCGTTCCAGCAAGCAGTTGAGGACGGCGCCATTAAGATCATGGACAAGGCTGCTATGGCGCTCGCCATGGAACATGAGCTACCAATTATCGTGTTTGACTCAATGAAAGAAGACAATTTGCAAAAGGTTGTCGCCGGCGAACCGATCGGTACCACGATTTCTTAAACAGTGATGCTTTCGCCGGTTTGGATTCGTTCGTATTGTACGCCGGACTGTTTTGCCATTGAGTCTATCATGCTGTCATGAAATTGTTTGCCGCCATCTGATAGCACGGCGTCATGCGTTGGGAATGCACGGTCTGGCTTTACGGCCGCTACAAAATCCATGGCTTCACTCACCTTCATCCATGGCGCTGCGGCTGGGGCGGCGAGCACGGCAATGTCGCGCTGCGGCAGCACGAATGAATCGCCTGGATAGTAAAAGAAATCATTTACCTTTACGCCGTATATTTGTTATTGAGGACGGGTGTGGTGAATAACCGCGTGGTCGCCGCCAATTTAGTCGAGTTTGAAAGGCGGCACATCCATTCCTTCACCTGGGCTGACCCGTTCAACCTTCAAATCAGGCAAAGCATCAGCAACTTGTGCCACCGAAAATATACGCGCCTCAGGATTATTTTGGAGCAAAGTCTTAATTGTGGCTTTATCCATGTGGTCGCTGTGAGCATGGGTAATTACAATTGCAACCACTTCTTTTGTGTCGCTCACCGATTGGCTGAACATCCCTGGATCAATCACGAGATTTTTGCCATTTTCTTCAATCGCTACGCAGGCGTGTTCGTATTTGGTGATTTTCATTAGCTATCCTTTCGTTTCGCTTATCAGTGTAACAAAATGGTGCGACGTGCTGTCTGTAAAATAGCTTATAGATCACAATATGCCACGCCGTATGATGAGGGCATGGAAGGAGCAAAGTATGGATGATGACAATGACGAAAATCAGGATGCGATCGAGCAAGATGGCATGTTCCACCCGGATCAAGTGCCCCGGCTAGCTGAGGACGGTGCGCCACCCGCTGAACCCGCACATGATGTGCCAGGCTCGCATGTGCCAATAGATTACCCTACAACGGATACTGATGTGGACACGCAAGAATCGTATGATGAAGGCGTTGGTAATGCCAGTGGCGCGACAAATACCGCAGAGGATTCGGATCGCATAGAAAAAGTGATTGACGAAAATCAGGATACGACCGGACATCTACGATAAACATTTAGGTGAGTGCGGCGTCGCTTCCCAGGCGATTGAGAAGCTCCACTAGCTCTTCGGTCGACAAATTGTTATATTCGATATTTTGTTTGTGCGCGATGATAAATCCTTCAATCAGACGCTTTACCCTGATGGTGCCGTCACGCGATAAATAGGAAATCTTGAGCGGATCGCTCCCGTATATGCGTGTGTATACTTTCAGCGAGCCAAAAAATGGCCCAACATCGGCTTCAGCATTCAAAATATCTTCATGCTGGATACTTATAACTTCTGCGACCCTAAAAAATGACCGGCGCGTAATTGCGACCTTCATCCGGCTGACACTTATCGTGTCGGGAAAGAGTATGAATGGAAATGCGCTCTGTACTTTTAGGAGTACGTCTTCGGCGTTTTGAGCTACTTTTTCTATATCGCTTCGTTCTTTAGCTTGTTCTTCGATTGTTCCTGTGGGTTGCTTTGTCTGATCGGCCATAGAGCGCACTCCTACTTAGCAGTTAATTTTATTCTATGCACAAGCAATTGAGAGTTCTGTAATAATTTTTGCAGCCGAGTTTGTGTGTGCGTTGTAAATTCTATTACTCCTACCACTTGCGAAATCTCCCTGTCGGTGTAAACATAGAAGTATATGGAGTCCTCAGTACGTCTTCGAGAGGATGGGCAAGCAGAGAAATATTTTAATGATGAGAATATTTCTTTGGAATCTCGTTTGCAAACTCTTGGCAACACAGCGATCGACAACGAAGTAGAAGTTTCTAATGGTGTTGCAATACATGAAGACGATATGACGGATGAATCTGGGGTTCAGGCTGAGGTTTTTGCGGCTTCCGAGACTAGCAAGCAAACGACTAACAGCCAGCCCGAGACAAATGCATGGGACGAAGCATACAAGCGGTACGAAAAATTTTTGCTCTATTTTCTTGATCAAAAAGACCAAAAGGTTGAGCATTACAATGCCGGTGGATATGTACGCGATCAGCTGGGGTTTACCACTCAGGAATGGAATAATACGTGCAAAACGCTCCTCAAGAAAGGTATTGTCTCGTTGCACAAGGTCTCAGCCGCTGCCAAGCGTTCGGACGGTATTAGCCTTGATGTAGAAGCGCTCATGATAGATATTGATCGGCCGTATATAACGACTGAAGTTGCAAAAAAGCTCAAAGCAGCTATTAATGACAAAGCTCAAAGAGGAGAAATAGAAAACGCTGACCTGCTACATGACCGCATCGACCATCGTAAAATACATGTCTCAAATCGTGCGTCCCGGCCAATCCGCCATAAATCAAAGCAGCTTACCTTTAATTTCGCAGTCGGCGACGAAAGAATTTACGAGGAGCACGAGGCGTATACGTTCGGCAAAGTAAACCAAAAGCGGAAGCTTTTGCTAACAATTGGCCATTACGCGGGTTTTGCCTCGTCAGACAATCGATATGACCAATATCGATACGTAAGAAAAATTCTTAACAAAGATCTTCCGGATG
>CAZGQU010000011.1:3446-13338 GCA_964527845.1 uncultured Candidatus Saccharibacteria bacterium
TAGCGCCAGTGAGGCTGGTCGACGTTAAAAAAATGATACATGATGTCGAAGCTGACGGCCTGGTGTTAAACGGCAACTTTCCCGTTCAGCTTACGAAGCGAGGTGCAAATATACTTAAGTCAAAAAATATTTCTGTCGATGAGCACAGCAAAGCACAGCAAAAGGACGTGTCTAAACAGTATGAATACGAAACTATACCTCCGGCGCAGTGCCCGCTTACCAAGGAGGACGCTACAAAGTATCTAGCCGCAATAGGGCCTACTATGATTAAAGTGCTTGATGCCCTCGAGTGGACCAATGGCTCACTAAACGCCCCAAAATTGCACCTTGCTGTCGCATCCATGCATGATGGACTTGATGCAACTGGGTGTGCAAAATCGCTTCTGAGCTTAGAGAGGCGTGGATTAGTAGAGTTGCATAACAATCGCCAAACGCTTGTCCTAACTGAGGAAGGCAGAAAACAAATTAGCATACTTAAGAGTTACCCTGAGCTACGGCGTGAACGTGTAGAAAAAATATTTCAAGGTACTTCTTTTGACTTTATCGACTACATCCTCGATCGCGTTCCTTATGATGAAAAAGGTAGCAGATGGTTTAGTGCAAATTTGGCGCATATTTCTGACGAGCTGGGCGTATCAGAAGATGCGTTGGTGCGACGAGTCTACGATCTTCGAGAAGGTAAGGGCTATCTTGAAGAAGACATTGATGAGGCTGGAGGCATACATAGGAGAGTAACCGTTGAGGGGGTGGCGTATCACCAGAGGGTAATAGAAGCTGTTAGGCAAAAAGAATGTCTTTTATCGGAGAAGGAAGCTGAAGAAGCGGATATGCTGCTCGAGGCTTGCGTGCGCTTTTCTGAAGCTTTAGGCGAAAATGATTTGCTTGCTGAGCTTAAACAAGAATTTAACAAGAAACATTTTTTTGAAATGGACGCTAAAGAATTTGAAGACGCGCGCGATACGCTTACCTGCATTTATGAGCAGCTTCGTCGGGACTATATTTGGGAAAAAAGTGCAGCATAAAGCACGTGCATAATTTACAAAAATTATTGCTTGCCGTGAGATATATAACAGTGCACGCAACGCCTATCAGGTATAGTTAATTGTGGCAAAATAAATAAGGAGGTGTTAATGTCAGGTGAAGAACTTCATATTGAAGCCATGCCCCCAAAGCAACGTATTACCGGAGATTTGGGTGCAATGGCGGTAGATAGTAGCCTGCTCGAAGAATCTGTATCCACCGAGATGCGCGAACGAGATGATAGGATTTCTGAAGCAAATGAAGAGGAGCGACCAAACGGCGTACGTCGGCGGCGACTGTTCCCTAATAGACATGATATTGGATGGGTGTTGGATGAATTTAGGCGGCTTGACCGCTCCTGATACATATTAAAATGTGTGCTTAATCACATGTAGTAAAACTTGCAAAAGTTTTACAACAAGCTTACGCTTAAACCATATTTAATGTAAAGGAAATAATATGGGCGCACTTCAACAACTCGAAAACGCATTGCATGATGTATTTGTTAAAAATGCTCCGGAACTTCCAAAGGGCGGCAAGGATTTTTTGGTAACGGTATTGCCATGGCTGACGCTGATTGGCGGCGTGCTGAGTGCCTTATCAGTGTGGGCGCTGTATGATTGGGCCCATACCGTAAATCGTGTAGCTGATTATGTGAATGATTTGAGCCGTACTTACGGCGTGGATACGGCAATCGGTACTTCGCGGTGGTCGGTTGGCGTGTGGCTGGCGCTTGCAGTGTTGGCAGTTATGGCAGTACTGTATCTGATGGCATTTACGCCACTTCGTAATCATCAAAAGGCAGGCTGGAATCTGCTCTTTTACGCATTGCTTTTAAGTTTGGCCTATAGTCTGGTAGTTATGTTTACCGATTATGGTAATGCTCGTAGCTTCATCGGTTCGCTTGTCGGCTTCGCTATTGGTGGATATTTACTCTTCCAAATACGCGGCCGGTACTCTAAGTCTTCGTCTAAAAAATCTGCTGCTGCTTCACCTGCCAGATGATTGTTCGTATTTACGACTATTGACATTTATGATATAACTTATACTATATGTCAAGTGCATACGACAATCCCCTTCACCACGCTTTGGCGGAGCACGATCCTGTCCGTATACATGGTTGGGCACATGATATTGTTACCCAGGCCGAAATTTGTCTTTTACCGCAAGAGCCAATGTTGAGGAAATTGGGCCGTATAACGGCACGCGTATGGGATGACTTTGAGGAGTCAATGGCTGCCTGTTCACCCGATGCACTAGCTGCATACGAAGCAGAAAAACGCCGCAAGAACCAATAGCAAACGCATGCTACAATAGGCATAACATGTCTGAGAAATACGACGACCCGCAAACTCTAGATGTTGATGTACGATTTTTGCTTGCCAATGAACGGACGCTACTAGCGTGGGTACGCACTGCAATTGCACTCGAAGCCGGCGGTATTGCCCTGACCCAACTTAGCAAGCATGACAACACGTCTATAGCGGGCGTCGTGATATTACTACTTGGCGGAGTAATTGCCATTTTTGGATACACGC
The DNA here is from genome assembly GCA_964527845.1 of uncultured Candidatus Saccharibacteria bacterium. Lineage (GTDB taxonomy): Bacteria > Patescibacteriota > Saccharimonadia > Saccharimonadales > UBA4665 > CAZGQU01. The sequence continues at coordinate 6,005 of CAZGQU010000011.1, forward strand.
GTTTTCGGGCAGCCGATAGGGCTATACGCAATCACCACCTGCCACGTTCTGGATATGGACCGTTATTGCAGGTATTGTTCGTGGTTGCATTGGCGCTCGGGCTTGCTGTAGTACAGGCCGCTAATATTTGGTAGGATTGTTATCCTTTAGGAATCGAGTAAATCTTGCAGGCTGCTGTCAAAGCCGGTCCTGTCAACATCGTAGCTCATTATATAGCCCCCAGCATTGAAGGCTAATATGTTATCGGCTGGTACAATAAAGCCATCAGAGTCGAGAATGACAGTCTTAGTCCTAACCGGCCTCAGGCCTTCTCCAAGAAGATCGATGTCGAGCATATGCTGCGTAGTATGAACGGGGTCTTGTATGTGTTGATTAAGGGTTATTGGCAGCACACCGGCTTCGTTGCCTTCATAGTCTACTTCGCCTATGAACGCAAACATTGCTAAGTATAATTCACCCTTTTGTAAGTCACAGGCACGCAGTCTGTAATGCACGTAGTCATCAAAATCTTTTTTAGTGCAAAACGGTGCACTCTCGAAGTAAGCCATATGAGAGGCAATTATACAAAACTCGCGCGTACAAGCAAATTGCTTGCGCTAAGTATTTTTATTGATACGGGTAGTTTTTTTCTTTGCCGGAACATTTTTTACGTTGGCGGGAGATGCTTTGTGCGTTGATGATACGATGGCTGGTTGTACTTCATAGTGAGGCTTTTGATAGTTTATCCGTAAGACAATCATTCCGATACCGAACCAGAGCGCAAGCAGCAGCACAAAGAAATTAAGGAATGGAATAAGGTACAAGACAAGCAGAATTACCGCACCAAGCAACATGGTGAGTATTGCATTCGTTGCTCTGCTATCTAGTATAAGTCTCCCAAGTAGATACGCCGCAAATGGTCCCGATAGCGCAAGCACCACCAACCACACTAGAGTGCCTATTATCGCCAAAGGTATGCCAATGACAGTAAATGCGAGTATGACGAGGACAATAGGGACCACGATGGATGCCAGGAAGCCGACAAGAAGTGTGCGTAACATACTTGCCCGTGCATTTTCTGCGGCGGTATGGAAAATTTGCGGGAATAGTAGCACCAGGATAAGGGCCGTAAAGAGCATTGCCAAGAATACATAAAGCCCAAACAGTGAGATTAGCCGTAGGTCTTTCTTTCTTTGTTTTTGCTCAGGCTTGTGGTGGACCACTTTGCCTTTCACTTGTGCACCTGGTGCTTGGTCTAATTTGTTTTGGCTTGTGTACTCAACGTTGCCATTAATTACGGCGTTTCTATCCAAAGCAATATCTTGACTGCTTGCCTGGACGTTCCGGCCGATTACTCCATTGAGCGTTACGTTGCTTCCTGAGGTTGCGAGGTCACGGCCGATTGCTCCATTTAGAATAACGGTCGCACCGGCAATGCCAGCGTCGTTTTTAATATTGCTTCGGCTATCCGCGGTGACGGTTTGAGCAATTATAGAAGCATTATCGGCAATGGTACCACTTATCGTTACACTTTGCGCTGCGACGCGAATACTACCGTTAACGGTGCCAGAAATATGTATCGTTTGTGCGCCGCATATTACGTCACCATTTACCGTGCCACTGATCGTTACATTTTGGCCAGCACAAAAAACGTCGCCGTCTACTGTCCCGGCGACTTCAATATTATTCCCTGCACTATAAAGTGTGCTATTGATTGTTCTGTCTTGCGGAACGGTTACGTTGTTGCCGCTTTCAAAACTCTGTGCGCTGGCTGTGACTGCAAAGCCCAACACGGGCACAGCGGCCAAAAGTGCTACTAGTAACAATTTGCCCCGTTTCATAATAGCCCTCCCTAGTCTCACTGATACCTACTAGTGTACACCTGCACGCAAGCGATTTGCAAAGCACAGTAAAGCTGCTATCGTGTGCATATGCTAGATTTTGGGATAGAAGCAAGAGACCCTGTTGATTTAGGCCAACTCTTCAAGAAAAGCCTAAAAGAATCTTTTGCAGCAGGTCATCAGTTTTCTATCCACGAACTTTTTGGCTGGATCAGCTTGCTTAACAGCGAGGCGCGAATATATGGGTTTACAGAGCAGCCCTATCTTGTTGAGGCTAAGCAAGGCATCCAAATACCAGAACATACAAAAGATCAAAAGGACCTAAGTGTCACAGAGTACAAAAGTCTTATGGGCAATCTTAAGTTTAGCGAGTATATACTTTTTCAAAAAAATCAGCCCTCTGCGCCGTTCAATTTTTGCCTCGCTTTCCCATGTGGTGTGCTAGCTCCCAATTTCTGTGAAATCGAAGAAGCTAAGCCGTTGTATGTGCCGTTAGACTCAATTGTCTCTATCGAACCCTCTGCGGGTTAGTAGTTATTTTTTGGCTTTCGTTTCTTTTGTGCGAGAGCGTACGCAGAAATCCCGACGAACACCCCAACTGCAATTTTGCCAATGTCTACGGCATGACTTTTAAGTGATGGCTTTTCTGAGGGGTCATCCTTTTCTTCTTCTATTTCGTATTCATAGTCAGCCTGATTAAGTAACGTAGTGACATTTGTTAGCAAAGCATCACTCAATGTGTAGTACATACTTTTTGGTACATCTATCTGAATATCACCTTCTGCTTCGATCTCTTGAACTTTTTCTATAAATGTCTCCACAAAGTCTTCGCGCTGTTCGTCGTCGACAAACGAAAAATCTGTCCTGTCTAAGTTATAAGCCTTTACATAACGCTCAAAGGTCTCCTGGTGTAGGTGCAAGATCGTAGTACTAACGGTGGCGATTGCTTCTTGGTCTTGTTCATGATCACCTTCTAGGTAAATTTTAATGAACGCGGACAATGATGTAAGATGTGCCGTCAGATTGTCAGCAACGGTTTGCGAGTCAGTTTCTTTTGCAAAATATTCCCCGATCGTATCGCTAAATGCATGCCAAGTGTTAATAACTACCTCATACCGCTCGCTAAGTGGCATGCCCTCAAAATCGGCCATCTCCATACTTGCAAATATACCGTACAATTATCTGGTAAGCAAAAACACAATATGAAAGACAGTAGTCGATCATGGCAACATTTAGTCTGGATCAGTGTGCTGCTACAATAGCAACATGCATGTTCATACCGCGCAATATCACCGCGAATTGAGGCGGCGGCGCAAACAAATTAAACTTCCCTTTGGCGCGGAGAGACTATTGGCTATTTTAGAAGGTATCGAAGGCGGCTTTGCAATTGGCGCCGGTATTGTGGTGGGGCTAAGCTTTGCGACCGACAATCGGACACTGCTGCTTATAACTGCGACTATCAGCTTGCTCGTTAATGGCTTTAATAGTTCGGCGGTCAAATACAGCGCCGAGCATTATACCGACGAATTAGACGGCCAAGAAAAGCGCAGCCCGTTCAAATATTATTTTATGCCTGCGCTTTTAGAATTCATTGCATATTCCATAGTTTGTTTGATAATTTTGGTACCGTTAAGATTTATCAGTGACATGAACTACGCGGCAGTATTTTGCGTAGTGATTACACTTGTTACGCTGTTTGCTGCCGGCTTCTGGCGCGGCTACTTAATGCAGCGTCAGCATAAGCTGCGCGACGGCGTGGAGCTGGCATTTTTAGGTTCACTCATTATCCTCGTAGGTGCGCTCAGCGGACTCGCTCTTCATACCTTTTCTGTATAATGAATTTTGTTTAATTATCGGGATATGGCAAAAAATATCCAATTTCTATTTCTTTGCCGAGATGGAATAGCGGTTCGCTGGGCTTAATAAAGCCGTTGGGTGAAAACGCGGTTGTAAGTGTCGGGCTTTCAGGTTCGCCGCATTCGTTCTCGAACATAAATCTTACGACATAGTATGCATGGCCGAATTTGGAATTGTCTACATCGCCAATTGCGGTGCGGGCTTTGACGGCTGGCAATCCGTCCACCGCTCCTTTAAGGGCCAACATAGCCAGACGTGATTCGGTACCCGAGTGTGGAAGCTCCTCCGCCTGAAGGCGGTAATCTTTGTAATAGTTGTATTCACCGGGGGTACATTCTTTTGCAGAGGTTATTTTATGCATCGCTTAATAATTTTAGGTTAGATTATGTACAAGCGTTGATTCTCGGGTGTAAATAGCCCAGCTGTGTCGGTAGAAAGATACGTAGCAAATTGACCGATGTGCCGAACGGTCAATTTGGCAGAGTTGCCCTCTAAATCAATGATGTTTTGCTCCATGCTTTGGCCACACCATAATGTCGTACCATCCCATTCGCTGGTTTCTTCCCATTTTATTTCCCCATCTTCAGTTCGACAGTATTGGTCGATATCATACACCTCACAGTAAAGGTCATTTTTGCCACAGGAAATATACATGAGTTTCTCGGCGCCATCCTCGAGGTATGGAATGCTATGAGAATCGCCCGGCTGGATCTCGTGTTTAATCCAGGATTTTGGTTTGCCTGGAAAAGTAATCGTAGTCTTTATCGGCATTAGGCCTCTACTGTAATTATTGAACTTACTGGCAATAATATCGGACTTTCCATCGTGCGCTCATGATCCCACGCAACGTCGTATAAATATGACAGCTCTGGTATTTCGTCTTCGTCAATTTCAGAAAGCCGAGTTAATTGCGGATCGCGCAGTGCCCATGCAAACATGGCATTGTCTCCCTTTCGTAAATAACGTAGGCGATCAAAAAGTCCACGGGCTTGCACCATGTCGTATTCGACCGCGATGGTAGTTTGGCCCAAGGAATGGTCGTCGGATTCGGTTTCGTAACCGGTTTCTGCACATACTGTGACGCTGGATGCTAGAAGGGCTTTTGAGCCGAGTGTAAGTTCTTCGCAAAGGGTCGCCCCCACTACATCCTTTAACCGTGGGTCGGTTATTTGGTTTACGTTCTCTTCTTGCAGACGGTGCTGCTGCAACGCTTTATTGAACGATAAATTTATGCGGCGATTCATGTCTGTGTCTCCAGTTTGCAACCATTGTACTCTCACCACTATAGCAAAACAACACAGTTGTATAAGTTACAAGCAAAACCGTGAACTAGGTCTATACCAATGGGACAAATATAAAGCCAGGATGCGCTTTGATATCGAGTGAATTGTCAGTAATTTTTTCGACTTCTAAAATATCTGATTTAACCGGAATAACGAGTTTGCCGCCCGGTTTTAATTGATCTATTAATTCTTGCGGCATTTTAGTCGCGCTGGCACTTACTAGAATGCGATCATAAGGCGCATATTCTGGCAGGCCGTACCCTTTCCCTGCTTCGAAGAACTGTGCGTTTTTGATACCCAGGCGATTACAGTTGTCACGACCAAACTCGACAAGTTCCGGTATTTTTTCTACAGCGTATACTTTGCCGTTCCTACCTACAAGGTATGCAAGTAACGCAGTCGTCCAGCCGGATCCAGAGCCAACATCTAGCACCTTATTGCCGGGCTCTGGTTCAAGCCATCGCAGCATTTTTTCAACTGTGTATGGTTGGCTATTAGTCTGCCCATAGCCGATCGGGATAGGTGCATTGACGTTTACGTTAACTCGTTGTTCTTCCGGTACAAAATTTTGACGCTGCATTTGCTCGAATGCTCGTGCGATAATATCCATCTTTTAAACTATTGTTTGAAAATAGACTCAGTGCAATGAACTTTTTTACGTTAAGTATTCTCTTGTTGCTGACGGCCATGTTTAAGTGTCCGGGCCATCCAGATAAGCTCTTGATAGGCTTGGCCAACATTTTTTTCATACATGCTTGTAAACTCTGGTCGCATCGCTCCGTTTTCGTCAAATATATCCTGAACTTTTGGAAAGTAAACTTCCGAGTGAATAATAACTAGACCCAAGCGATGCAATACCGGCAAAATTGCCTCACAAACACGCACGCCACCCCATGGGCCATTGCTGACACCGGCGGTTACCACGGGTTTATGAAAATAGTTGCTGTACTCGCTATCGAGCATGCGTTTGAGTGTGCCGGGAAAACTGTGATTATACTCTGGTGTCACAATAAAAAATGCGTCTGCACGCGCCGTTATCTCACTGTAGCGCGGATCCTTATTTTCCGGACCGTTGCCATCGTACGGAAAGTTAAACTCCGAGGGGTCAACAAAAATTATTTCCACGCCTGACAATGTACGGCCAAAATCGACCACGTAATGCGCCGATTCAATGGAGCGGCGTTCTTGCCTAACCGTACCCGCCAATACTGCAATTACTATATTATCTTCCATATTGTTTAATTGTATCAGGTGGAACAGCTCCTAGAGGAACAAAGGTTTGCGTGCCTCACAAAATTTTGTAATAATAATGATAAGCCTAAAAACAAATAAGGAAATCATATCGAAATACTGGCTAGGGTGCCTACAGAGAAGCGCCCGTCAATGTATATAAAGCAGACCATGGGCATACAATTAGTAGCTATTTTTAGACATATGGAGCGTGCATATGCACGGTGATGTCTTTACGCAGCTGAGTCTGGTGATTGTTATCGCAACTGCAGTTGCGCTGATTATGCGGGCGCTTCGTCAACCGCTGATCATGGGCCATATCTTAACTGGTATTTTGGTTGGCCCATCACTCTTGCACCTGATTAAAGAAAAAGATTCGTTCGAGACATTCAGCGAAATCGGTATTGCATTACTATTGTTTATTATCGGCTTGGAACTAAGTATTGCAGTCGTCAAGCGCATGGGCAAGCCGGTAGTTTTGACTGCCGTAACATTACTTTTCACCATCGGTACCATTGGATATTTAGTCGGTACAGCGTTTCATTTTACGCAAGCCGAAGCGCTGATTACTGGCTTAGCGCTGTTCTTTAGTAGTACGATTATTATCGCCAAAGTACTAAGCGATAAAAAAGAAGCCACCAGACTTAACGGCCAAATTGCAATCGGCGTTATTCTGCTCGACGACATTGTAGCGACATTTGCACTGCTCTTTGTGGCAGCGCAAGGTGGCGATTCACTGACGGTAGGTGACCTAGCGTTGCTCATAGGTAAAGGTGTATTGGCAGTTGTTGTATTGTTTTTCTTGGGTTCAAAAGTGTTGCCAGGAGTTACTCGTTATGTTGCGAAATCGCAAGAATTGCTTTTTTTGTTTGCCCTTGCATGGGGATTTGGAGTCGCTACTGTCGTAAATGCCATCGGCTTTTCAGTTGAAGTCGGTGCGCTATTTGCCGGTGTAGCGCTTGCCCACTTGCCTTATGCTCATCAGATTGGAGCTCGCTTGAAGCCGCTGCGTGATTTCTTTATTATCCTGTTCTTTATTAGTCTTGGCGAAAGTTTGGAAATCCATAATCTTACCGCTGGTTTGGTGCCGGCCCTGATACTTTCGTTCATCGTGATCTGCATGAAACCGATAATGGTCATGTCG
>CAZGQU010000011.1:13348-14631 GCA_964527845.1 uncultured Candidatus Saccharibacteria bacterium
CGGCTTGCTTGTGTACACGAAACGCACAAGCTTTAAGACAGGCATTAACCTTTCGCAGATTAGTGAGTTCTCGATAATTTTGGTAGTACTCGCCAACCAGGCTGGGATTGTCAGTGATAAGATAAGCGCGATTATCACATTGGTGGCTATTATTACGATTGCAGTGTCAACGTACCTCATGAAGTACGACAACTGGCTGTATTCCAAGTTCGAACGCAGTTTACGGTTGTTTGAACGTTCAATTGTGAGCGAGGATGCGCATGAAGCGAAAGCCTACCCGCTGATTTTATTCGGTTACAAAAACGGTGGCAATCAGTTTGTCAAAACCTTCAAAGGTATGCACCAACGTTACGTGGTGGTGGATTACGATCCGGAAGTTATCGAAGAACTAGATGAAAAACACGTACCATATCTGTATGGTGATGTCACTGATCCAGAGCTGTTAAGCGAAATCAATATCGAAAAAGCCAAGTTGATTGTTAACACTGTTTCTGAACATAGCGTAAATGTTGCAACTGTCAGTTATGTGATGCGGCGCAACAAGGATGTTGTACTTATTTGCTACTCCAAGGATCACAACGAAGCTGCAGAGCTGTACGAGCTAGGGGCTACTTACGTGATGTTGCCGCATTTCATCGGCACGGAGCAGATTAGCTCGTTCATTAGGGCGCACGGTACGGATAAAAAAGCGTTTGACCGCTATCGCCGTCACCGCTTATTGGCTTTGGGTGAATTTGCTGTCAAATAGTTTAATCAAGCAACTCAACCGTTTCAAACATAGTGGGCACAATTACTTCATCAGAAGGTAATGGCATGATCGGTGCCGTATAATCGCGCTCTAAATGTACCTGATGAAACGCCATTGGCCATACCCCTGACGTAAAGGGTGAAAATTGCTCTCTCATGGCTGACATGCCTGTATAGCGGCCGACTTCCGGTGCGCATAATTGCCGATAATCCACACATCTGTCCATTACAAAACCAACGACTGTGCCTGATGGCAGTTGTACGCGGATATTAATTATGCCTTCCTCGGAAAATTTCTGGTTGGCGCTTTGTACATTACCTTCAAGTGAAGTAAATCGTTGAAGCTCAAGTGGCCTGCCAAGTTCGCTTGCCTGGACGGTTTGTATAAACGAAAGCATTTGTTGAAATACTTTGGCTTTATGCCAAAGTGGCGGGCTTTGGTCAGATGAGCCTTCTGGATCGAGTTTCATAATCTTTTATTATAACATATAATTAAATATTAATCAATATAGCGGTAATCATTCTTACAGCCGATA
>CAZGQU010000012.1:0-13387 GCA_964527845.1 uncultured Candidatus Saccharibacteria bacterium
ACCCGGCGCCGACGGCACAGCATTGTCACAAAATTTAAGCCGCAAAGAGCCAATCACACTGGTTGTAGGATACTGGAAAGTAATAATATAGTGAGTTGTTTCACTTGGAATCGAGGAGCCAATAAGCAAGCTGCGGTCATGGAATTGTGCGGCAGATGCCGGACGAGCCAGCGACATAATAATAACGCCAGCTACTAGTAATACGGAAAATATCATTATACTTTTCCGGTGTTTTTTGGGCGTTTTGTGTTTGCTAAAGAGCATAAGCATATTGTACTAGAGCTTGCCGCTAATTGATATTTGTCTATGTATCGCTCGCACCGGCTTAGAATACAGCCGTAACCACTACCGAAAGCGACGCTTTGTACGCACCGGCAGGAGTTATGTTAGACGCATTGGCAATCATCGAGATTGTGTAGTTAGTTTGGCCGCTGCTTGAATTGCTATAGGCTACAATGTCACCATTCTGGTACGCAAATACATCTGGCGTGTTGTAGTTGGCAGACGGAATACCAAAACTAAACGTATTGTTTGGCACTTGTTCGGGGTCAAGCCCAACGCTCGGGTTAGAATTCGCGCGCAAGTTAATGCCAAACTGCTCTGTCCCCGGCTGAGACGCTGCCGCTACTATTGGCGAATCAAGTGAATCTGTAAGCGTGTGCGGCGCAGTGCCAGTAAGCGCGAGCGTGTAACCGTTCGCTAAATAAGCACGTACTTGAGTATTTATGGAGCCCTTGGCAGTGGTTGTGGTGCTCAAATTGCCGAAATCTACGTTCCCATTCACGGCAACCTCCAGTAGTGGCTCATCAGTTGTGTTGAATCCGGCTTGGGCTTCATAGCTTGTGCTAGCCGTCCTGCCAACCGCAGTTTCGCCGGCTGATTGCTTAGCACAATAATTCGATGAACACGCATTCAGCTCACCGCCGGTGCCAAAAAAGACTTCATCAACTGAATAATTCGATGACGATGACGTTTGCGCAGCAACTGTTCCGGCCAGGCCTGCCAGTGCTACCGATATTGCTAAAAGAGATATAAGAGTGTTTCTTTTCCAACGCATAGTCGTGTGGTCTTATGATACCACAAGCAGTAAGGCATCGACCGATGGCCCGCACTCTTTGAGGCGTGCCCTACACCTGATATGATTAGTATAAGCATTATGGACCCAAACCAAGACCCTAATAACGCGCCGGACGAGAATGCGCTTGATGATCTCAGCCAGGCTAATGTAACGGCAGCAACACCCTCAATCGAACAAGTGCTTGATGAGGACCGGTCAAAGAGCATATGGCACAAAATCATTGGCCTGGTAAACATTTATTTGTTGCTTTTCTTGCTGGTAATCGTAGTCGTGGTCGTTATATTTGTAGTACTGTACCTTAATAGTCGCAAAGAACCCGACCCGCAAACAACCCAAGAATTGACCCAACAAACACTTAACGAAATTGCAACCGGCGACGCTAGAGTTGGCGACCCGAAATATGTACTTAGTATCCAATCAGACGCCGTATTTGCAGGCAATGCGCTCGTTCGGGGCGATCTGAGTGTTGCTGGTGCCGTGCAGCTTGGTCAAGGCTTGTCAGTTTCCGGACTGACAGTAACTGGCAATGGTAATATTGCCACCCTACAAGCAAATTCACTAAATGTCAGCGGCGATGCTGCGGTACAAGGCAGACTTTCAGCAGGTGGCAGTCTGAGCATCGGCGGTAGCGCAAATGTCGGCGGCACCCTCACCGCCGCACAGATTACCACCGGTAGCCTCACGCTTGCGGGTAATGGTACACTCACCATAAACAACCACTTGAACGCTGCCGGACCAGCTCCAAACCGATCAAATGGCAGCGCGCTTGGCAGCGGCGGCTCATCATCAGTAAGCGGCTCTGATCTTGCTGGTACAATCGCTATTAATACCGGCGGCAGCCCTTCGTCAGGCTGCTTTGCAACGGTGAATTTTGTCCAGAGTTATAATGGTACACCACAAGTTATTGTGACACCGGTTGGTTCGGTCGCCGGCTCACTGCAATACTATGTAAACCGCAGTAGCAATAATTTCAGCATCTGCAGCGCCAATGCCGCCCCCGGCGGCCAAAGCTTTGCTTTCGATTACTTCGTCATCAACTAAATTGAGAGGACTGGAAGATTGGCTTGAGCGTGTAACGCGCAAAATAAACCCAGCATTCCAACTGCTTTTTCCTTCAATACATACGACTTTCTAAGTCTAGGTTTTTATCATCCATATATAAATGTGGATTCATTCCACTTTTATATATACAACTACCAGGAAGAGCAGTTCCGACTTGTCGGAACGATGAGGAACCCGCCCGAGGTTCCTCATGAGGCAAAACCGCTATACATCCAAAAACACTGTCGCGATATCGCTTCGTACATGTACCAATCCGCGCGAAATCCGAATAGTTTTAATATTTTCTTCGGTGTGGATTTGTATGTCACACGGCACAAGCATGCTAATAAAATTATGATGTCCGGCCAATATATCGAACGTACCAGTATCATTGCTTGCGCTCAGACTATAAGCATAGCCCTCGAAATACGTTTTAAACGGTGTGTACACTTTGGCTTTAATCATGCCTTCTGGTATTTGCGGGCTCACCGCACCAACCTGCACCGTCTTGCCTGCTATTTGTTCGGTACGTACCGCCGATTTTGCATCAGATTCCGGCACGTCAGGCAGAGTATATTTATCGGTCATATGATAATTTCTTCTACACCATCAAGAGTTTGATCGCGCGTAAAGTATTCGCCTGGTACGCCAGACATTTTTTCCATAACCCTAAAGTTCTGTGAGAAGTATTGGATAAGTTTCTTCGCCTTATCGTAATCGACTTTATCTTCGGGTGACAACTCGCTTTCACCGATAATCGCAACTAGCCCTTTAATCGATTCATATTTTTGCAAAATAGCTTGCACGCGCACACTAAGCATATAATGGCGTTCGCCAACGATATCAACCGTCAGTAGGCTCGAGGTAGATTTGTTAAGATCAACTGCCGGACGAATGCCTTGCTCTGCGACTGATCGACTCAGTACAATCGTACTGTCAAGTTCGTGTGCAATCATTTGCACCGCCGGATCACTTAAGTCGTCAGCCGGTACGTAGATTGTTTGTAGTGCCGTAATCGAGCCAAATTCATTGGAAGCAAACCGGTCTTGCAATGTCTTAACGTCCGAGAAAATCGTTGGTTGATATCCACCCTCGGCCGGGGTTTGGTCAATGATTGTTGAGACTTCGTTACGCGCCTGTACATAGCGGTACATGTTGTCTGCGAAAAACAAAATATCTTTCTTTTCCTCATCACGAAAATACTCAGCCAACGTTACTGCCGAAAAAGCAATAAGCGACCGTTGTACCGGATTTTCATTCATCTGGCCAAAAAACATCGTGGTCGTCTTGAGCAGATCCGCCCGTTGCAAAGTGTCGTATAGTTCGTGACCTTCGCGGATGCGCTCGCCGATACCAGCGAACATACTGAGTGTACCGCTACCTTGAGCAACGTTATTAATCATCTCCATGGTGAGCACTGTCTTGCCAACACCCGCACCGCCAATAATACCGATTTTGCGGCCTTTTACAACCGGCGTAAAGAAGTCCAGCACCTTAATGCCCGTTTCGAGAATTTGCGGCGAAGCCGATTTAAGCGATGCAGAATGGGTCGAAGCACGAAAAATAGGCCACTTTTCCATCTTGCTCGTATCAACCGGCGGTAAACCGTCGATTGGGCGACTTAGTGCATCAAACACCCGTCCAATCATTTGGGACCCAACCGGCACAGATAAGCTATGACCGGTACATTGCACAGTCATATTTTTGGTAATTGACCTATCAGCGCCGATGTTCAAACAAATTGCCGAATCGCCACCTTCTAAGCTATCTACCAAAAGCTGAGTACGCTGTTCGTTATCAACTTCAACTATTTCATGCACTGCGGGCATGGCCTCATCAAATTGAATTTTAATAACCAAATCCCGGATCTCGCGTATAATGCCGGTTGCTTTCGATGCTGGCTGCTGTGTGGTTGCCGTTTTGCTCATCGTGTTGCTCTCACTTTCTTAAGATGAGCGGTGATTTCCTTGAGGCGCTGGTCGACAATACCACGTTTTGCCTGATTATATTGCGTATGGAGTTCCGCTACCTTTTCGGTTGACCGTTGACGAGCCATACTCATAGCCTTAAACCGGCTGGCATACTGTGCAAGTCGCGAATTGAGAATAGTTTGAATTAATGCCATGCGCGTCATTGAAAGCTCCATATGCGCCACCACTACCGCCGGATTTGGCTCAAATATATAAGTGGTCTCGGTAATAATACTTTCGTCATTCTCGCTGCTAGCGCTACTTTCACCCCTTTTTTCAATGTCTTCACTGAGGACTAGGCTTTTTACTTCCTGATTCATAAGCGACACATAGCTTTGATAGAAAATTCGCGTCTCGCGATATTGCCGCACAATATCCAATAGTGGGTCAACATTCACATTATCTTTGCGTGGCAAATTAAAGAATTTTTTGTACGAAATACCAAGTTGAGTCAGCATTTGCGCACCGTGACGCCCAATTACCACAATATCGTTTTTAGTTGGATCATAATCTTTGCGCATAAGTTGTATGAGGCGCAAGTCGATATCACCGCTTAGGCCGGCCGGGGCGGTAATAAGTATAAACAGCTCTTTGTCGATGGCCCTATCGCCAGCTCGGCGGCCAAATTGGAATAGTGTTGACACACGAATATTCTTATAAATTGCCCAGACATCGCGGAAAAACGCATCCGAGCTAAGCACACTTCGTTTGGTCAGCATGATTTTCATACTAGACAGACTTTCGAAGGCACTTGTAATACCAACGACTATACGAACAGAGTTTTCTTCAGCTAGTATCTCGATCGGGCGGCGCATTTATTTTTTCTCCTCTTTGCGGCTTCGCCTAATGAGACAAACCTCGCGGTTTTTCTCATCGCGCCGAGCAACGAAATAAATCCGTCGTCTCGGGCTGCTCTTTTCCCTTATTGAGCGCATTTATTTTTTCTCCTCTTTTTTGTTTTTAGGAGTTTTCTTATCAGCAGCCGACTTGCCCTTAGCTTCTTCTTTATGGTGCGGTATCAAACCTCCGAGCATACCAAAATGCTTCTTCTGAGACTTCTGGGCTTCCTTTTTCTCAGCCTCAGGCTTTGCGGCGGATGCGGCATTATCTGGCGGCGCCACAGGCTGGGTTGGCAGTTTTTCGTCTGACTGATGTTGCGCTTGCATTAAGAATTTCGCTTTCAGCTCATCCCGCACAGCTTCAAAATTACTCTGCTCTTCACCATCCTCAACCTTTGCAGCATATTCATGCACTGCTGTTTTAAGACCACCCATATCAATTGACTCACTTGGCTTCAAGTTAATCACTATATCAAGCAGTAATTGCTGTGCCATCAAGCTATAGGTTTCGCCGACTATCTGGTTGAATAATTTATATAAGTTTTTGCCCCGATATAAACCTGCCGTAGATTCAGGTGACAGTTCCGAACCAAAGTGAGCATATTCTTCAGCTTGCTTGTATGCAGCTAATGCTTTTGTCGTCTGTACAGCCAGTGCTTTTTGGCGTTTATTTTGACCCACTCCTCCTACACGAGTCACACTCAAGCCGGTATTGATCGCCGGACGCATAACCTCACGAAAGACCGCCATGTCTAAAATCCATTGCCCATCGGTCATTGACATCACATTAGTTGGCAAATAAGCCGTAATATCACCGCCTGGCGCATAGACAATAGGTAGAATTGTCTGGCTGGCATGATTACGATTGAGTTTGCCCGCCCGCTCAACGAGTGATGAGTGCGTATAGAACATGTCACCTGGATAACTGTCGCGGCCCGGACTTACGCCTGCAATCAAAGAAATTTCACGATATGTCATAGCATGGCTGGTCAAATCGTCATAAATAATCAGTGTATCCATATTGAGATGCTGCCACAGATACTCACCTAATGATGCAGCAATATATGGCGCAAGATAGTTGAGCACTAATGAATCAAACATAGTTGAAACAATTACTATCGTCTTTTCGAGTGCATTGTTGCTTTCCAGTCGGTCAATCAACTCAATCACATCTGCTCTACGTTTGCCAATCAACACATAAATCGTCGTAATATCGGTGCTACGCTGGTTAATCGCTATTTGCGTTGCAAGCGTACTTTTGCCGCTTTTACCGTCACCAATCAGCGCCATACGTTGGCCGCGCACAAGCGAAAAGAGCACATCGAGCGTCACCACACCAGTCTCTAACGGCGTGTCCAAAAGCTCACGTTCGTATAGCATCGGCGCACTATGAAACACCGGCCAGGAACCATCTGGTTCAATCGGGCCCTTACCATCTAACGGATCGCCCATGACTGAGATAACTCGACCGATATAATTCCTACCAACCCGCGCCAGAAGCTGGCTATTTTGCAGTACCGCAACCGTTCCGACGCTCAGTGTTTCAGATCCGAGGTGCAAAATCACCACGTAATCTTCATAAACATGGTGGACATATCCTTTGCTACCATCCTCGAACATCACGAGCGCGTGACTATTAATAGGCTGCAGGCCACGCACCCGCACCAAAAATCGATCAACGCCGATAACCTCCCCAACTTGGTTATCCTTTGCAACTAGTTCATCAAATTGTTTAACGGCCATGTTTATTAACTCACTACCGTCTTTATTTGCTCCCGCAACTCAGGCAATTTGCTTGCAAACCGGCCGCGCAAACTAAAGTCATACACATGAGAGGGTGTCCGGACAATACAGCCTCCTAAAATATTTGGCTGCAATCCGACGCTCACTAACGCGTTTTTGTATAAATGCTTTCGTGCCCACTCAACGGTAGTCGTAACAAGCGATGGATCCGGTTCTTCAGCAAACGTTATATGTAATATCGGCGACTTTTCCTTTATTTCATGCAAGCCTTCTATAAGCTGCTTGCGGCTATGCAAGTCAGTGACGGTAACTTTATTTAAGGTAACGGTTTCAGCAAGCACACGACTCATGCTTGGAACTACTTTTAGTTTGGCAGCCTTCTCTGGATTACGGATAGATTCGGTTTCTAAGTTGTAGTCGATTTTCTCAATCTCACGCAACATACGCGAAATGTCCGCTCGACCTACAGCCGACGAAGGCAATGAGATAGCCGCCCCATGACCGAGCTTGATGGCACTTCTCACAACAACATATCCCGTTTCATCGCATCTTTACTGGCTTCCATCTCACGCAAAATCAGCGGCAATTGTTCTTTCAAATCAATCTGTTGGCCGACCGTTTGCTGGACGTAGTGGCTCACAATGTCCGCCATGCTTTGTTCAAAATTACTGACCATTTGGGTTTTGCGGGCAGAGACTTCTTCTTCAAGTTTCTTGGCCATTGCGGCTTGCTGAGTTTGCGCGGAATGAACTGTATCGTTAATCGCTTTAACTGCCATTTGTTCGACTGCTTTTATTGACTCTTCATATGCTTTGAATTCTTCTTGCAGCTTAGCACTGGCTTCTTTTTTCATGTATTCATTCAGTTCGGTTGTAGTAAGACGCAAATCCTGCTGCAAGAACATAGCGTTCTCGTTAATGACTTTCTGGAAATCAAGCCGTGCCTTATTGCGTAATTCCTCGTGAAACTCCTTACTGAAGATATGGAACATATTATCTTGCATCATTTTTTCATATGATGCTTGAAGCTTTTTATTGCGAGAATTTGCGACGCCCGATCTATTCTTTGTAACCAAGCCGGCAATCAGGAGGAGTACGCCGAGGGCTGTTACGGCTGCTGCGATAATTGTCCAGATATTTTCCACGTCTATTCCCACCCATTTATAATAATCATAACCGTAATAATAAATATACTGTAAACAGGCCGATAATCAAAACGAGTACACCGCCAATAATGACCTGCATGAGGCCGCGTAAAATTGACCGCTTAGACAAGGGATTGCGACCAATCGATATAATACTGCCGCGCACACCGGCATAGAGCAGAATTCCGGCAATAACGATACTCATCGCCATGATAGCGACACTGACATACATCTTCACCATACTTACGGGCTTTTCGGTCACATTTTCGGCTATTTTTTGGAACTGCTTAGGGATAGAAGTCTGATCTTTACGATAATCTGGATTTTTTATAATCAAAATCGTTGCCGAAACATAGCCAAGCGCCACTTTCTTATTTGTCTCGCCTTCTTTACTCTTCAAGGCTACTCGATTTACGACATTATTCTTACCATCAAATCCATCGAGCGCCTTAGCAAATACATATTCTTGGCGTGAACTTGCCTTCATAAGCGTACCGTTAATAGACGAAATAGCCAGTAAATCTCCTTTTCGTATACCGCCATTTTCAGTGGTAGTCAACATGCTATGGCGCCCAGAGCTTGCTATGAATACCTGCCCACCTTGTCCGGACGATATACTAATCGGCAACGTGTTATTACTCACCACCACCCCAAAGGCCTGGCGAAGTTTATCGTTGGTCGCCGGAATAACAGTGCGAGCATTTTTATCGCTCACTTGCACAACCAGTCCAGCCTGTAATGGCTTTTCAGAATTATAATTTTCGCTGACAACTGAGTTGTTTAGATCTGCATCACTCACCGCTGCAGCATTATGAGGCACATGCAGCAAAGCCAGCACTAGTCCGGTGCAAGCGGCGACAAAAATAAGTAGTAGTTTGTGTTTCATAACATAGGCAACAAGGTGCTTATGTTTAGTATAGCGAGCTTTTTACAATATCAGCAAGCGTACGTACGGTATACTCGACGTCTTTTTTAGTGGTAGATCTTCCCATTGTAAGGCGTAAACTGGCGCGTGCATCGCCTTCACTCACGCCCATTGCACGAAGTACATGGCTTGGCTCCTCATTACTGGCATTGCAGGCTGACCCAGCAGCTGCCAAAATGCCGCGTTCATCGAGGCTGAAGATCAGCCGTTCGTTATCCTGGCCTGGCAAGGTGATGTGTATGTTGTTCGGCAAGCGTGACTTCAGTGAACCATTAATGGCAGCACTTGGAATCGCCGCCTCTAGTGTTTCAATGAAATAACGCTGCAATTCTTGCATGGTTTTTGTGACTTCGTGGCGCCGAGCTTGAGCCGTTTCGAGCGCTTTAGCCAATCCGACAGCATGGGCGATATTTTCGGTACCACTTCTCATATTCTGCTCTTGGCCGCCACCTTCAATCATCGGCTGCACACGCACATGACTGGCAACATACAGCACACCTGATTGCTTCGGCCCGTAAATTTTGCCACCATTCAGCGTCATCATATCGACACCGAGTCGTGACACATGCAGATCTAAATAATTACCAGCCTGACAAGCATCAGTATGTACAATAAGTGGCAATTTGTTACCAGTCTTACGCCGCGCATCCTTTATTTTGCTTGCTACTTGTGTAATACGTCGAATCGGCTGGATGGAGCCAACTTCATTATTGGCATACATCACACTAATAAGCACCGTTTTATCAGCAACCAGCGCTTCAAACTGCGACATATCAACAATTCCCTCACTCGTGACTGGAATTTCCTTGCAGTTATAGCGATGTGCCGGGGCTAATACCGATTCATGCTCAACTGCACTTACCAGCATTTCGGCCTCCGGGTATTGGCTCATGATCCCTTTTATCGCCAGGTTATTGGCTTCGGTGCCGCCAGCAGTAAAGACAACCTCACTCGAGCGAGCGCCAATGACCTTTGCAACTTGTGCTCGAGCAGCTTCCAGTTCATTTTTTACTTGCTGAGCTGCCAAATAAGTCGCTGAGGGATTAAAAAATTTATTACTAAAATACGGCTCCATTGCGGCACGAGCGCCAGAATCGAGCGGAGTGGCCGCAGCATAATCCAAATAAATTGGCTGTTGTGACATAAGAATAGTATAGCGCTTAGGCGGCGTTTAATAAGTTGTGGTATTCGGCCTTAACGCGCTTGCCGTACAGTTCAACCGCTTTGCGGAAATTCCGATCTTCTTCGGCGGTTAGCTTTTGGTACGAAGCGTGGCCTTGAGATTTTAATATACCTTGCGGCCGGACGTCATAACGAGTCGTCAACACGCGGCGCTGTCCGGATGCATCAATCCATTCTTCATGCCATACCCACGTATGGCTATCGAGACAAAAGAATTCCCGGCGATGGTTTTTTGGTACAGTGCCAAACAATCGGCCACCAATTTTAGCCTCAAAATGAATAAGTGCATTTCTAAACTGAGCCTGTCGCTCCAATGTGCGCTGCCTAATAATGCCGCTTAGTAGACGTACCATTTAGACCTCCACGGTGGCCGCTATCGCTACATTGGCAATTGCAGCGTCTAGCTCGCGTATGCGGTTCTCTAGCACCGGAGAGAGTTCCGGCTGTAAGACCTGCTTTTCAAAATTCGTATTACTGTTCATAACTTTATGCAATGTTAAATAATTTTTGTGCGTTAGCGGTAGTTTTGGCGGCAATTTCTTCTATCGTTTCGCCGCGCAACCCGGCCAAAAATTCAGCCGTCACTCGCACATGCTTTAACTGGCAAATTGTACCACGGTAAGGGGCTGGTGTCAAGAAGGGCGCATCTGTTTCAAGTAACATTTTATCAAGTGGTACAGCTTTAGCGGCCGCAAGTTGCGCCTGATTTTTCGTGAACGTCATAATGCCGTTCAGCCCGATATATAGGCCACGTTCAAGCGCTGCCTCCAACTCTTTTTTCGTCGCTGTAAAACTGTGGATTACACCTTGAGTATCCGAATACGCATCGAAAATCGGCCAAAAATCGTCAAAGGCGTCGCGGACATGGAAAATCACAGGCAACCGGTGTGTCTGGGCCACATCAAGCTGCATTTTTAGAACATCTATTTGTGCTTCTTTCGGTGAATGATTGTAATAAAAATCCAACCCACACTCGCCAACCGCCACCACTTTTGATGCTTGTGCTAACAATTTGAATTCTTCTATTTTCTTTGCGTTTTTCAAATGAGCCTCGGCTTCGTGCGGATGGATACCAATGCTCGCCCATAAGTTTTCACGGGCTTCTACGCATTCAACGACCAGTGCGCTATCAGCAGTCGTGGTGCCGACGCAAATAGCCCGCGTTACATCTTGCTCCGCTGCTCCGGCTATTTCTGCATCTATATCAGTTACACCGCCTTTGATCCATTTGTCATGCACGGGTGTGATACGACGTACAATTTCATGTATGTGGCAGTGTGTGTCAAAAAATTCCATCGCTTTATCTGGCTTTTTCGGTATCGTCGTGCTTCGGGAACAACGTGCCTTCCAGCGGACTCACCATTCCATCATGAAAGACGCCGTGAATTTTGGCTGCCGCATTCGGTAAAAACGGCTCCAGTAAATCCGCAATTTGAATCAGGCAGCTAACATGGTACGCCAATACTTCACGCAAATGATCAGTGTCATTCACTTTGGCAATTTCCCATGGTTTTGTCTCTTCAATGTGTTGGTTTAGGCCACGGATAAGCTCCCAGATAAGTGCCAGTGCCTTATCAAAGCGACACTCTGCAAGTTCTCGATACACCGCATCGTGATCGTGCGTCGCGGGTGGTATTTCGCCAATCAAGCCATTTTGGTAACGCATAATCATGGCAGCTGTTCGTTGTACGGCATTACCTAGTTCGTTTGCAAGCTCGTTATTGTACGCCGCCTCAAACCGATCCCAACTAAATTCACCGTCTTCGTATGATGGGATGTGTCGCAGGAAATAATAGCGAAAAGCATCAACGCCATATTTATTGACAATTTCTGCTGGCGCCACCACGTTACCAAGGCTTTTGCTCATCTTTTCGCCACCTTCGGCGTTGATAAAGCTATGCACAAATAGCGTTTGCGGCAGCGGGATGCCTAAACTCATTAACATAGCCGGCCAAATGGCACCATGAAAGCGTGAAATATCCTTGCCGACAACTTGCACACTTGCGGGCCAGAAATTCTTGAAGTCTTCGTGCTCTGGATAGCCAAGCACGGTGATGTAATTCATCAGCGCCTCAAACCACACATACATAACTTGCGACGTGTCACCCGGAACCGGAATGCCCCAGTCCAGCTTGGCCTTTGGACGCGATACACTGATATCCTCTAAGCCTTCTTTTAATAAACTAAGTATTTCGTTACGTCGGCTAGCCGGTACAATCTTAAATTCGCCTGATTCTATAGCCTGTTTGACCGGCGCTGTATAAGCACTCAGCTTAAAGAAATAGTTTTCTTCCTCGAGTTTTTGATAAGCCTGCGGATGGTCGGGCTTTGTGCGCGCCGGATCCACCATTTTTTCCGGCACAAATTCCTCTTGGCGAACATCATACCAGCCGGTGTATTTGGCTTTGTAGATATCTTTGCTGAGTTGTTTCCAAATCAGCTGTGCCCGTTGTATATGCCCGACATCGGTCGTGCGAATAAAGCGGTCATTGCTGACATTAAGCAGCGTGCCAAGATCGCGGAATTTTTGGCTGATTTCATCGGTAAATTGTTTCGGAGTTTTGCCTAAACTCGCAGCAGTTTGGGCGACTTTAGTGCCATGCTCATCGGTGCCGGTGCAGAAAATAACGTCGTCTTTGCGTGCCCGAGCCAAACGTGCCAACACATCGGCTTGCAAAAGCTCCATCGCAAACCCAATATGTGGGTCGCCATTTACATATGGAATAGAAGTCGTAACATAAAATTTGCTCATTGTAATAATTGTACCTGGAAGTCGTTAAAAGTTATAAAGTTGAAGATAAAGTTATAAAACAGCCCGCTCGGGCATCATGACGCTGAAATTAAGCATTCCAAGTGGAGTATGTAGGAACTTCATTGATACCAGTATAGCGTTATTTAAGAAGTTTGGCGACTTCATCGTGCTCGCTTTCGTCCAGGTCGGTGAACAAATCCGCTTCGAACTTTTCAGATACTTTATATAAATAATCTTCATAGTAGCGCGGATAGACATGGAAATGCACATGGTCGACCTTGAGTTTGCTTTGTTCTAAAAACGGCCGATAATTCTGCCGAATATCACAACCGTCGCCTAGCTTGCCGATAATTTTCTTTTCGATGAAGAATATAAGGTCAAAAATAGCACTCAACTCGTCCTTGGTCAGTTCCCATGTTTTTTCAACGTGACGCTTTGGTATTACCAAAAAATGCCCAGGCATCTTGCGCGGATTACTCAGCAACATCAGTGCGTGCTCATTTTCTTTCAGTACGCGATCTTTTGGATCGCAAAACGGACAATTTTTCGTCGTCATATGCTTAGTATAGCAATTCGACTATCATAAGCTTGCTTTAAACAGATTCAAGGTCCGAATACCAACTAAAAAACCAGCCACGACGACTGGTCTTTTAGTTGGTGGGCGAGGAGGGACTCGAACCCTCAAGGCTTATTCAGCCAACGGATTTTAAGTC
>CAZGQU010000012.1:13397-14600 GCA_964527845.1 uncultured Candidatus Saccharibacteria bacterium
TTAAGTCCACCGCGTATACCAATTCCGCCACTCGCACAAAAATAGCTGGAGGCACCTACGGGATTCGAACCCGTGTAAAAGGTTTTGCAGACCTCTGCGTAACCACTCCGCCAAGGCGCCGTGTTTGGTTAATACTCGCACAGTATACCGAAAAACAGATGGCTGGAGCAAATTAGCTGAAGATAAGTACTCGTGATTCCACGCTCCGCCTAGCAAGCGTTTGAACTGCAAATGGCAAATGCGATTCTGGCCGCGGCAAGTAGCGCTCGGGGTCACAGCCTGCCACTTCCGGTGCGCCTAGCAAAAAGCCCCGGGTCGTATCCCTGACCGTGCCGCACGGCAACACAATATCAACCTCAACGAGCGGCAAAAGGTTGTTATCTTCTTCGCCTCGAAACGCTTCGCCCAACACACGCACGTTGGCCGACCGAAATATAAATTCATTACCAACTTGAAGTTCCTCAAAAGGAATCCCCACACCAACAGCTTCGTGATTATCAATCGTTTTCATATTTTATTTCTCCTCTGCTCTTATTTCACCATAAGCCACACAAAAAGTCATTTATTTTGGTCGGACAAATACCATAAGCATTATAATTAGGTAAATCTTATGAGAGAGATCTTCGTCACTTCTGTAGGCTGAATATCAACACTAGGCGTCGTTCTCGCATCCGAAAATACAGCAGCTCTAAAACAAATATATGGCTTGGCGAAGCCTTAGCCGTAGTGTTCGTCGGAGACTCTTGGCACGTCGTTCGCAAATCCCAACGCCACTAAATCAGGCGTATTATCTTTTCGAAGCTCTATCAGAGATTTTCTTAATTTAAACAAATTTATTCTGTTGTCTGACCATCAAACTCCGCCTCGTTAGCTTCAGCTTCTAGTTTGGTCGACCGTACAATCCCATCCTTATGGTGGGCAGGAGAATAAATTGTATAGAGTTTAAGCGGCCTATCACTAGAAGTGTTTATAACATTATGTTCAGCTCCAGCTGGTACGAGCACAGCACTCCCATCGCTCACTTCATATTCATTTCCGTCAACTACCACCTTGCCCTGTCCAGCTTCAAATCTAAAGAATTGGTCATTGTCAGGATGAGTTTCAAGCCCAATCTCATCACCAACAGCCAAACTCATAAGCACTAATTGGCTGTGCTGCCCTGTATATATCACTTGTCGATAATTAGTATTATCGAGTGTGTCG
>CAZGQU010000013.1:0-10527 GCA_964527845.1 uncultured Candidatus Saccharibacteria bacterium
ATGATATCAGCCGGCGTATAGCCAAGTGAGGTAAATACTGCGCTGTTTATGAGCCGTTTGCTGTACATTGCCGGCAATGGCTTGTTACTATGTCGTTCAATTGCATAAACCTTACCGTCCTGGACGGTTCTCACGATAGCGCCCTCACGGAATTGGCTCATCACACTCTTATGTTCTTCAAGTGCAAGATCGCCTTTTGTAGCTGGCAATGCTCTGTAGCCGTAACTCTTCATAACTTGCGATGAGGCGTAACGAACACGCTTATCATTGACAACGAGCCAATATGTATTACCTGACACTATAGCTGTTCCGTTCGGGTGCCTGGTAGCGGTAACGTCCGAACCATTGGACGCAGGTAACTGTGATGCCTGGATACTAATAACATCTTGTTCCCATGTATAGCCCAGGGTACGCATAACAGAAGGACCGGTTACGTACCGTTTCTCATACTTGCCATTCTCGTTGGCGATGACATACACGGCTCTCTGTCCTGCTGCTTCTACGAGCGTGCCATTACGGAACTTCTTAATTTCTCCTTGAGCTGGCAGGTCCGCATCTGTAGCTGCGCTCGGTGTGTCAGCAAAAGTAAGGATAGCGAGACTTCCGATGACTAAAAATGCCACCACAAAAATAACTAACTGCTTTGTACTAAACCGTCCATTTGCGAGACGAGGGCTGCCTCTTTCTGATTTCTTTTTGGTGGTTGCGCGCCTGGCCATGGTTTTTGTAATTTTTACTACTTACGCTTATAGTAGTCTACTTTTACGGCAAGTCAAGCAAAATTTGACGACCGATACTATACTTATATGTATGGAAGAAAGCATATTCACCAAGATCATTAAGGGTGAAATTCCCTGCCATAAGGTGTACGAAGACGACCACACACTTGCCTTTTTAGATATTCATCCTGTCCAGCCAGGTCACACGTTGGTGATTCCTAAAAAGCAAATTGAATTTGTGTGGGATCTCGACCCGCAAACATACCAGGCTGTTATGACAACCGTTCAAAAGGTCGGTTTGCGTATTCGGGAAGTGCTCAATGTGCCCTATGTCGGCCAGCAAATCATTGGTGTTGATGTTCCGCATGCGCATGTGCACGTTATCCCCTTCTCTACGGTCGAACAGTTCCGCTACCGGCCGGATATGTCCGCCGAGCCCGACCGTATTGCGCTTGGCGAAATGGCCAAGAAGCTCGCCTTTTAAGCCGTTAGCGGTATAATAGAACTATTATGTCGAGCGTGCTGATAGCTTTCTTTTTTGCCATTGGAGTAGGCGGCTGGGTCTATAGTAAAACCGATCGTCGTACTGGTGGTATTACTAAAACCAACATTATCGTCACTGCCATCGTAAGTATCATTGCTTTTTTTGTCTTTTGGTCAGTGTTTAATATGATCGTAAACTAGCCGTTTAGTACTAGTTTTTGCGCACATTAATTGTTATTATGTGGCGTATGGACGAGAAGGGGTTGGGCAAGCGCCTGCAAGAGGCGCGACGCGCTGCAGGCTTAACACAGCAGGATTTATGCAATAAGGCAGGGCTTAGTTATTCGACGCTGGCAAAAATCGAGCGCGGAGCTATCAAGTCACCTTCTATTTTTACTATTCAAAGCATTGCTGAAGCGCTTAGTGTCAGCCTTGATACGCTGCTTGGGCATACTGCCGTTGCACCGGTTACCCAAAAGCGGACATCTAAAAATGGGGTAAGATTCGTATATTTTGATATTAATGGCTGCTTGGTGCGATTTTATCACCGCGCATTTAGTGAACTCGCCCAAGATACTGGTTTAACAGCCGATCAGGTAGAAACTGCGTTCTGGAACTATAACGACGCAGCCTGCCGCGGCGAACTGACCATGCAACAGTTTAACGAGGCACTAGCACGCCATTTGAGCCTTCCATCGGTGGATTGGGCCGAATATTACTTTGAGGCAATTGAGCCGACGGCTGGTATGGACGAATTAGTAACCTGGGTAGCAAAGAATTATCACCTTGGGCTGCTCAGCAATATTATGCCCGGGTTTATTGATACTATGCGTACGCGACATATTTTGCCGCCGGTTACTTACGATGCGGTGATTGATTCTTCGGTGGTGGGCGCTATCAAGCCCGAAGCAGCCATCTTCGAAGAGGCACAGAAACAGGCTAAAGTGGAGCCGCATGAAATCTTATTTATCGATGACTCGCGTACCAATGTTATGGCCGCTAGCCAACTGGGGTGGAACGTCGTATGGTTTGATTATTACCGGCCAGAAGAAATCATTGCAAACATTCGCCAGGCACTCGAGCCAGCTGATTAAACGTTAAAACGCTCGGATTCTTGTTCGATGCTACTCAGTAGTGTTTGTGCTACTTCAAGCTGAGCTTTGGTTTGTTCGACAATATGTGCCGGCGCGTTCTTCACGTAAGCTTTGTTTTTTAGTCGTTTTTCAAGCTGCATTATTACCTGCTCTTGTGCGGCCTTTTTATCAGCTAGCTCGTCTAAATACACCTTGGCAGTTTTGGCGTCGATGCCAAGCCAGGCGTCGTACTTGGTTTGCGTCAGGCGCAGTCCTTCCCTACTCGTAGCAGCTTCAACACCTTGCAGCTTGCCGAGCCGCGCAATCAAGCCGGCATTATCTGCAAGCAGTTGAATATTTTTGTGATACAACGTGACGTCTTTTGATTTCATGGCATTCATAATAAACCGGGCTTCGCTGACAATGGTGCGGATGTCTTCAAAGTCTTGCGCAGCAGCTGAGTCAGCCCTTGGAGGTGTGGGCCAGTGGTAGGTAGCCAGTAAATTATCGCGCCAGTTGAGGGCCTGCCAAATAGTTTCCGTCACAAACGGTGCAAACGGATGCGCTAAGGTAAGCGTACTTTCTAGCACATAGGCGAGCAGATCCTTGTTTGGCGCTGACTTGGAGGCTTCGATGTACCAATCAGCAAAATCATCCCATACAAAATGATACAGTTCGTCATAAGCTTCACTAAACCGGTACTGCTCTAAATAGTCAGATAATGTATTGGTAATATGTTGTAATTTACTCAACATCCAATGATCTGCTACAGAATTTGCTTGAGGTGAAGCAGGGGTGTAATTCTCACCGACTGTATGCTCAATAAACCGAGCGACATTCCACAATTTATTGCAGAAGTTACGCGCTTCTTCGACTTTACGCGAATCATAGCCGCGGTTCACTGCTGGTGCGCGTCCGGCGATGATACCCATCCTGAGCGCATCAGATCCATATTGCTCAATAACCGGCAATGGGTCGATCACGTTGCCAAGGCTTTTACTCATTTTCGAGCCGTCTTCTGCCATAACATAGCCGTGGATGTAGACTTCCTTAAACGGAATCGCATCGGTGACGTATAAGCCAAGCATAATCATGCGTGATACCCATGGGTACAAAATTTCGCCGCCTGTATCGAGTAAACTTGTCGGGTAAAATCGTTTGAAATCTTCGCTGTCCGGATAATCCAATGTGGCGTATGGCCAGGAGCTACTACTGAACCACGTGTCGAATACATCCGGGTCGCGTTTGTAGGTTTTGCCGTTCACTTCTATGAACTCTTGGTCGACATGCTCGTCATATATCCAATCGTCGGGGTTGTCGATATTCTGAAAAGCCGGAATCGGAATACCCCACGCAATTTGCCGGCTGATATTCCAATCTTTCAGATTGTTCAGATAAGAAATAAGCTGCACTCTCTTACTATCGGGGTGGAACGTAATTTCTTTGGCTTCCAGGCTTTTAATTGCCCGTTTAGCAAGTGGTTGCATATCCACAAACCACTGGTCAAGGAGTAGCGGCTGGATAACGGTGCCGCATTTATAGCAGTGCCCCACACTATGAGTATAGGTTTCGGTTTTTTCAATTACTCCCTGCTCTTCTAGGTCACGCACTACTTGCTTACGGGCTTCGTCTACGGTAAGGCCGCGATACCCTTCAGGTACTTCGGTCATTTTTCCTTCGTAATCTATGACGGTTACTTTAGGTAGATCGTGCCGCTCTCCGACCTCAAAGTCGTTCTGGTCGTGCGCAGGTGTAATTTTCACCGCTCCGGTGCCGAACTTCTGGTCTACAAATTCATCAGTAATGACGGGGATTTCGCGTTCTGTCAGGGGTAGTTTTACTGTTTTACCAACAAATTTCTTATATCGTTTATCGTCGGGATGGACAGCTACGGCGACATCGCCAAACATTGTTTCTGGTCGCGTGGTGGCAATTATGAGACCGCCGGAACCATCAGTTAACGGATAACGCACATGCCACAACTTTCCTTTCTCTTCACGGTATTCCACCTCGATATCAGCAAAACCTGTACCGTGGAAGGTGCAGTAATTCACCAGTCGCTCACCTCTGTAAACAAGACCATCATCCCAGAGTTTTTTAAAGGTTTTATACGCCCTATCAATGATTTTGCTATCTAATGTGTAAGTGTAATGGTCCCAATCACAGCTGGCACCAAGCTTGCGGAACTGGTTTTCAAAGTTGGATTTATTCAACTGAACGAAGTCCCATATCTGTTGATACAGTTCATCGCGGCTGAAATCAAAGCGGCTCTTCCCTTCTTTAGCAAGCTGTTTTTCGTATACCACTTGGGTTTCAAACCCGGCATGATCAGCGCCAGGAAGATACAGCGCGGCCTTGCCCTGCAGACGTTGATAGCGGATAACAATATCGTAAATCGCGTTAGTTAAGGCATGGCCAAGGTGTAAATTACCGTTTGCATTTGGCAGTGGAAATACCATGCTGAAATTGACATCGTTACCTCTGTTTTCCGGTACAAACGCCCTGCTCTTTTCCCAGAGCGCATAGACATCACTCTCATATTCTGACGGCACATACGCCTTCGGTAACCTCATTAGCCGAATAGCTCCTTATCACACATATTTCTCTAATCATAACACCTTACATGCAGCAATACTACCATAAGGATTTCACATGAAAAAGCATAACTAAATACAAGGCTTTTATGGTAAAAGCATTCTATAAAACTATGATTAAGCCGATCTCTTTTGTTTCAAATGTGCGGACCGCATGGGTTTGCGGCCAGTCCCACCGTTTTTGTTTTACACCTAAAGCATAACCAAGTTTACTAAGAGATACAAGCGAACAAAATACGAACTACACACTCAGATTTGGTGCGATATCTAAGGTGAAGGGATCAGCAGCAGGCTGGTTGAGCATTGCTTTGTAGCAGCCAAGCGTTGCAACCATGGCGCCGTTATCTGTGCAAAGTTTAGGGTCGGTGTAGGCTATATCTATTGGTAATCGTTCGGTCAGTTGACGACGGAGTTCGGGGCTAGCAGCTACACCGCCAGCGATAACAACACTTGTGGGCTTAAACTCATGGAACGCCTGAACCGTCTTATCAACCACCGTTTCTATGGCTACATACTGGAAGCTGGCAGCAATATCAGCCTTCTGAGCTTCACTCAGGCATTCAGGCAGCTTTAGGGAAGGGAATGTGTAATCTTCGCCAATTGCTGCTTGTGCGCAACGCAAAACGGCTGTTTTAAGGCCAGAAAAGCTAAAACTATAAGCGTCATCTAGTTGGGCCTTAGGAAAAGTGTAAGCATGGGGGTTGCCTTCACACGCTTTCTTTTCAACACTTGGGCCGCCAGGGTAGGGTAGTCCAAGGATTTTGGCCACTTTATCAAACGCTTCACCAATTGCATCGTCACGGGTTTGTCCAAGCAGTGTGTAGTCAAAATGATCTCTGAAAAGCACCAATTGTGTATGTCCACCACTGACAATAAGGGCAAGCAAGGGAAATTTCGGCTGATTTTTCGGTAAAACAAAGCTGGGCAGGGTAGTGTCCGTTAAGAAATTCGCGTAAACATGGCCCTCGACGTGATTAATGGCGTACAGGGGCTTACTCTTGGCAATTGCCAGTGTGCGAGCAGCCAGTACACCAATCAGTAAAGAGCCGCCCAATCCGGCGCCATACGTTACTGCAATACCATCTATGGCGCTCCAGTCTGTCTGTGCGACCTTCAGGGCCTCGTCGATGGTGGGGACGATTGCTTCAATATGGCTGCGGGCGGCAATTTCCGGCACCACGCCGCCGTATTTGGCGTGCAAATCCATACTCGAAGCCACGGTATTAGATAGTAAGCGTCTTCCATCTTCTACCACAGCTGCTGCGGTTTCGTCACAGCTTGTTTCAATGCCCAAAATTCTCATTAATTACTAGTGTAGCAGAACAGCAGAAGGTAATTTGACAAGATAAAAAATAAATTCTCTAATGAAGCATACTGTAAGTATTCTAATTGCCAGCTCTAAGGAAAAAATAAACAATAAACTCACACTTCTAGTTCCAGTAAAAGGAATAAAGGTATGTCAAAAGAGTTTTCGATCAAAGATCCACTAGAGTTAATTAACGAGGTTGAGCAGTATCAAGCCGAGCTTGCTGGTAAGTGGGAAGAGCTTGAGCAGCAGCGACAAAAAAGTGAGGCCGAACGGCAGCCTGAACGCTTATCTGCGTGGTTGGGCAGCGATGATCCGACAAAAATCAATCCCGATACTGCTAAAAGCATGAAGGAATATCTCGCGAGCCGTCCTACTACTAAGCATGCTGAAGAAATTTTATTTATGCGTTGGCATAAAGAGCATAACCTTTTAGCATCGTCAGCCCAAAGAGTTTCTGAGGTAGGTACCGAGGAAACCGAAGTAGAGGAAGCAAAGCCATCCAGAAATGTGGCTGAAGAAGTACATGAGCAACCTAAAGACGAAAAAGACGAAGCTGAAGTCCGTGACGACGAAGTCGTGTCTGATGAGCAAGCCGAACCCCCGGTTGAAAGGGAAGTAGCTGACAAGGCGCCAGAAGATAAACCATTAGGCGAAGTACCAACGTGGGAGGACGGCAAGGGTGACGGCGAATACAAAGCACCTGAATGGTCAGAGCGCCCTGCAAAAAGTCCTAAAGTAAACGGCGACAATGACACGGTACTTCACACCTCAGAACACCCATACTTCCGAAGTCTTCAGAAGCTGCAGTACATAATGTCTGATGGCCGCTACCATAAGGTAGGCGAAATGGCGGCTGAAGGCGACAAAATGAACTGGGATAGCGAGCCTGAAACACGTGACGATAATCCAAACCGCCGCATTATACTTTCTACGCCATCAGCGGAGCTATATGTAAAAGGCGACAAAATGTATGTTGTAAATCAATTGGAAAACGGCGAACTCGAGATTGCAAATACGACTAGTGCTTCTAAGCTGGCAAACACAGCAATCGGTAATTCAATGAAAGTTGACTTCGGTAAGCAGGGTAGGTTAGAAACGACAATTCGGAAAGTTGAAGTATCGCTTGGTGAAAGCAATGCGCCAACAGCCGGCTACAAGCTACAAGATGAGGCAGACCCCTTCGAGGAATTAGACAGATTAGCGGCAGAAGAAACGTCAAAGACAGGTCGGGGCCGCATGAAGAGGACTTGGGGCAAGGTGCGTGGTGCTTTCTTGCTAGCTGGCGCGAAGCTCCAAAACGGAGTTCACAATACTCGTGAGTATTACGGTGATGACGAAAAAGGTAAGCGCCGCAAATCCGTCTCACTTGCAGTTGGCGCCATAGCTCTCGGCGGTGCGGTCTACATAGCCTACAAACAAGGTATCTTCGGCGGTAATATGAAGGTTAACGCGCGACCTGATAACATAAATCAAGTCAATCTGCCTCCGCCAAAATTAGGCGGCGACAGCACTCGGGAAGCATTGAATTATAAGGCAGCTCACGGTGCTGATATAGTGGGCAGTAACGTGGGTAGTCATATAAGTGAGCAGCTTAGCGCGCGCTCGCTTCATATTGAGCTGTATCCGGGTGGCAACATTTGGGACAGTGTGGCTGAAAATTTGCAAGCACGCGGTTATCAAGCGAACACATATAACATCGATGCCGTTAAGGATATAATTTTGCAAAAATATCATCTTACCGAAGAACAAGCTCGCCATCTCGCAGTTGGCTTCAGCTTTGACATGCTGAACGACGAAGAGTTGAAGGAGCTTGGCATCGCTAAGGTCTAAGTAATAACAGATACACTAAACTGGCTCGATTACGAGCCAGTTTTTGTATGCGGATAAAGTCTATATACTGATGCTATGGATATTCGCTCAGCGGTCAAGAAGCTCGTGCCTAAAAAATTGTTCCGCATGATTGAGCCATACGGACATTTACTAGAAGCAGTATTATTTAACGTCATAAACGGTTTTCCTGGCCGAGGCCTGAAAATCATTGGCGTGACTGGCACGAATGGCAAAACCAGTACTAGCTTTTTGATTCATCGCATGCTGGTAGAAGCTGGCTATAACGCCGGGCTCATGACAACGGTCGCCTACGGAGTCGGTAAAGACATCACGCCACAGGTAGAGCACATGACAACTGTCGGTGTACCGCAGCTTATGAAGCGACTTAAGTACATGAAGCGACAAGGTGCGGAGTGGATAGTGATGGAAACCACTAGTCATGCGTTAGCGCAACACCGTGTGTGGGGTTTGCCATACAATGTGGCGGTTATGACAAATGTCACGCACGAACATTTGGATTATCACGGTACATTCGAGCGTTATCGGGATGCTAAAAAGCGCATGTTTGTGCTGGCTAGTCGTAACCGCGAAGGTTTACGTACTGGCATTATCAATGCCGAAGACGCGAGCGCAGAACTATTTGCTGCCGCAATTAAGCAGCCAATACTGTACGGAGTACATAAAGGTG
The DNA here is from genome assembly GCA_964527845.1 of uncultured Candidatus Saccharibacteria bacterium. GTDB lineage: Bacteria > Patescibacteriota > Saccharimonadia > Saccharimonadales > UBA4665 > CAZGQU01. Next base: position 8,697 of record CAZGQU010000013.1, read on the forward strand.
ATGTGCGGGCAGCCAATGTGCAACTGAGTCCAGGCGGCGTTACATACGACACCGAGGTAAACGGCGAAAAACTCCATATCACTTGTAAATTGCCCGGCAGCTTCAATGTCTACAACAGCTTGGCAGCAGTGTGCGTTGGCAAAACAGTGGGTCTTTCTGGTCGCCAGATAGAGCAGGGGATAGCGGCGCTTGAGGGCGTGGAGGGCCGGATGACGCGGATTGACGAAGGCCAAGACTTTAGTGTGATAGTTGATTATGCACATACACCGGATAGCTTTGAAAAGTTGTTCAAAGATCTGCGGCCTATAGTAAAAGGCAAGCTAATTGTAATGTTCGGTTCGGCCGGCCGGCGCGACGAAGCCAAGCGGGCAGTCCAAGGTAATCTAGCCGGTAAGTATGCCGATGAGGTGATTGTGACCGAAGAGGACGACCGTGATATGGATGGCATAGAAATTATGAATCAAATTGCCGAAGGCGCCGAGCAGGCTGGCAAGGTGCGCGATAAGGATCTATTTTTAGTACACGACCGTACAGAAGCTATCAATTTTGCGGTTAAACGAGCCAAAAAAGGCGACACTATGCTTTTGCTTGGCAAGGGGCACGAAAAAGATATTCTACGCAATGGTCCGCGGGCGGCCGAACTCCGTCACTTGCAACAAGATGATCACAATCCCGAACGGGTCATTGAATTCAAGTGGGACGAAATTGCTACCGCCCACCAAGCACTCAAGGCATTAGGTATTGACAAAAACTAGAAAAAGTTATAAAATCACTACTGTTAATAGAACATATTTAGTATCTAAAATTATTATGCCTGAACGATTACCACCAGAAAATCCAACATTTACTCAAGAAGCTCGCACAGAAGAGCCATTTAAGTATGAGTTGCTAACAGGACACGAACGAACAGACGGTACGTACAAGACAGATGAACAGCTGCGAATGGAGTACATTGAGCTTACAGACAGTCTTGTGTATCAGATGACGCATGGTGTCGAAGTGGTTGATCCAATCACCCATGAAAAGCAGGTTAGAAAGCCAGATTATGTAATCTGGCTCGATAAATCGGCTCGGCCGCTTGCATGGTTAACAAAAGAACTATGGAACAAACTTGCGCCAGAACCAGGCAACGAAGATATACCTGAGGTGCCAAAATTTAGGTTCGTAAGTGTTGACCGTGAACAATGGGTGAACCAAGTTGACCCAGAAGGCGTAGGTGCTATAGACATGGGAAGTATAGATAAAAATATTATTCGAAGTCTTCGTTCGATATTTATTAAACCTAATGATAAAAGTGACGGATTAACTGAATCTATCGATAACGTTCAAGCCGAATTGGACGGGAAAACGATATTGATAGTTGATGAAGTGTACTCGACAGGTCGTACACTTTCTATTGCGCAGATGTTCTTTCAGAAGGCCTTTCCAACCACAGGTATTGCAGGTACCTATTGGATGAGAAGTATAACTACCAAGGAACAAGCGGTTGGCAATAGAGACTTGCCAGTGTGGTATAAGCAAGATGAAGTGTATGGGAGGGGAATCGGTAACCGTAGTCCATATAGATCTATCAAATCTGATAATACCACTCAAAGACTTGGTGCATGGTTCTTGGGTACGCGGCTACCAAGGAGCGATAAAAACGCTTTGCAGTTACGAAAAGAGTTCAAGGCATTAGCTGCAGATCCGGAAATCCCTATTATTCCCAGCGTTCGACGTCCACGCGAACAAAGAATTGCTCGTTTGATTCGTTTGAACAATGTTGAAACTCAAGAAGATGCAGTGAAAAAGATACAAACTGTCAAAGGCATAAAATAATTATATATTATCG
>CAZGQU010000013.1:10537-13845 GCA_964527845.1 uncultured Candidatus Saccharibacteria bacterium
TGTCAGGGTGGTGCAGCGGATGTAGCCGCCGCCTTTGGCGAGCTCGGATATCTCAGGGGTAATCACCCGAAAGCCACGCTTCTGAAGTTCGACCTGAAAAGTAGGTGCGTGGGCACTCATAATTACCGTTTCGCCGGTCGATACTAGATTGCAGGCGAATGTTTGTTTGGCTTCGCTGAATGAAACCTCAATTTTGTCTACCTTATCAAAATTTTGCAGCAGGCTTCTGCTTGCAGGAGTGAATGCTTCAGGGCACCAAGCGATCAAGCCCTTTTGGTTTTCGTGTGGTGGCCGCAAAACGGACAGCGCCAAATCGATATCATAGAAGAAACTATCCGGCCAGCCCGAGTCTTTATTAATGACTGGTTTTCTAAACCAATTACGTTTTGGAATAGTCTGTAAGCTTATAACAGTTTAGCCGAGAGTATCCGCTACAAAGTCGTGGTCTGGCTTCTCGGTACGATAGCCACTGCCAGCAAACAAAAATTCACCGCACGGCAAGGCATCGCCTTGGCCGCTAAAGTGAATACCATCTGGCACGCGAAACGTCTGCAGTCCTAGCTTTTTCAATACTTCTTCGGCGTGCGGCTCCTCGTCTTTACGCGCATTTGGCAAGGTGGACAGTACTGCTTTATCGCCCCGAACTAACGCCCAATTGGCGGTGTACACGCCATCTTGGCAATTAGCCGGTGCACTGGTTATAAGCACTTCTACGCCTGCTGATTGCAGGGATTCATGGATGAGGTCATGCTCGACTTGGGCCCTTTCCCGGTCGACGGCGACATTTTTATTCATGAAGGGGTTAATGGCCTGGCTATCATCGAAATAATCGGCACCAGACATCAAGACTTTTGTGTTAAAAAGCTTCGGCATTAGGTATTAGTATACCGTATGCCACATGTGCTTGGGTGTGAAAAAGGGGTTTAGTTGAGTGACGAGCTGACTTTGAAGTCATAATGCTGCGAGCCAAATAGCTCAACTAAACCCGGTGGTCAGTTGACGCGCATATTGCGACGCCGACGTTTCAATAGTTGGTGCGTACATGCACGCCAACTGACCTGTCCGGTTCGGATTTACGCGGTAGCGCGCTGGAGATCGGTTGCCCGAATCTTACGGCGCGTCGTTCGGTGGTTCACATACCCCTTGCTCTTTTGCCGCCGTACCTTTCGGCTGGCAATTTCGCGGTATGTGATCCGGATTGTCTTGACCACCTCCTGAATCATGTATCTGACCACGGTGCCAATCGGCTTGGTGTGGGTCTCGTACAGAGCGATGTGCACCGTACCGTCGGGCTTCTCCCATGAGGAGTGTGCCTGGCGATAGTGCCGCTTGCTCCGCGCAAGACGCATCACGCGCTTTTTGACTTCGCAGTCAAAGTCGTCCAACTGCAGCACGACCTGCTTTCCGGTGCTCGTTATCGCCCATTTGAGGGTGCCGATGCCCTGGATTTCGTGCTTGCTGAACTCCATGCTTCCATCCTTGTAGTAGGAACTGGACATAATCATTTTAACATTTTTGCAAGCAAAAGATAAATAAAAACCACCTAGAAAGGTGGCAATTAAGCAAAATGTGTAAGAGTCGGATTTAGTAAGAGTGAAGGGGTGCGAGACGAATAGCCTCAAGCTGACTCTATACTAAATCCGACAACCGGACGGTGCGCGCATGGCGCCGTCTTTTTTGTTGTGATGCGCCTGATGGCACACCGTCCGGTCCAGTCCTTGTTAGGAGGGCAGCGGGTAGATCATAGACCTACGGGCGGCCTTGCGCTGTCGCGCGTGATAGCGCTGATGTCGGCGCCGCTTAGATTGCGACTTACGCTTCTCCTCGCAGATGAAGGCGTCGGTGAGCAACCGGATGCACTTCAGCGTGTCGGCGATCATCTCGTCGATGCTGGTCTTCTCCACGGGCATGAAGTTCATGACGACCTTCGTGCGCCGATCGCGGATAGTGCGGACGAACCTGAGGCTGCGCTTGTTGGCGCAAAGCTTCCTCGTGACCCGTCGGGAAACGCCCTGAGGCGTCAACACCAGCTGGGTGTTCTCGCCACCGTTCAGGTACGTGTCGACCCTGATGGTTCCTCCGTTGACCAGCTCGAGCTTGTCGCTCATGTACTACCACTTCCTTCCGAATAGGAATGGACGGAACATATGTATTATACAATCTTTACACTTAATTATCAACAATATTTTGTAATAGCGTGTTAGATGGCTTGACAGGGAAATTAGCACTCCGCTATAGTGAGTGCTGATGCGTTAGCACTCATCATAATTTAGTGCTAACGACAATTACGACAGACATATAATTAAAATGGAGGAGTAAAACTTATGAGTGCACCTATTGAACCAATTGCAGACTACGTGCTACTGCAGCAAGAAGAAGCGAAGAGCAAAACAGCCAGCGGACTGTATTTGCCGGATAACGCTAAGGAGAAGCCAAAAATCGCTAAAGTAATCGCAGTTGGCAAAGGTCGTGTCGGTGATGACAACGAACGAATCCCAGTATCGGTCAAAGCAGGCGATCGCGTAGTATACGGTGGCTATAGTAATACTGAAGTAACTATCGACGGTACTGAATATTTGCTTGTCAAAGAAGAAAATATTTACGGAATTGTTAAGTAGGGAGATAGATATATGTCTAAAAAAGTATTTTATGATGACGATGCACGCCGCCGCGTACTTGGCGGTGCGCAAGTGTTATATGACGCAGTAAAAACAACCATGGGGCCGAAGGGCCGTAACGTGGTTATTAGCAAAAGCTATGGCGCACCAACAGTTACCCACGACGGCGTAACAGTTGCAAAAGGTGTTGAGCTAGCTGATGACGATGATGAAACTCTAGGCTACAAAGTCGGTGCGGAGCTCATTAAACAGGCTGCCAGCAAAATGAACGATGTCGCTGGTGATGGTACCACGACCGTAACCGTGCTGACGTATCACATCTTGAACGAAGCGAACAAATTAATTGCTGCGGGCCATAACCCAATGCTGCTCCGCAAAGGCTTGGAAGCTGCAGCCCAAGACGTATTAGGCAAACTCGGCACTATGGCTGAAGATATCCAAGGTAAAAAGACCCGTGTTGCCGAGGTAGCAACCATCTCAGCAGGTGACGCTGCAATTGGCGAGTTGATTGCTGACGTAATTGAAAAGGTCGGTAAAGACGGTGTTGTAACGGTCGAAGAAGGCCAGGGTCTGCAAATGGAAAGCGAAGTAGTCGAAGGCTTTACCTTTGACCGCGGTTTCGTGAGCCCGTACATGTTAACCGATACTGCGCGTATGGAAGCTGTCTATGACAAGCCAGCTGTAGTGATC
>CAZGQU010000014.1:0-13202 GCA_964527845.1 uncultured Candidatus Saccharibacteria bacterium
ACAAGAGCCGGTATAGTAATCCGCAAAGGAAGGTAACGATACTAGCGATGCAGCAGAGCAGCTTATGGCAAGCGGTCTTAGGAGAAATCGAACTTTCGATTTCGCGCGGCAATTTTATGACATGGTTCAAGAATACTGCACTCCTTAAACATGATGACGAAAAAATTGTCATCGCCGTACCAAATGTGTTTATTAAGCAACAGCTAGAGCGCAAGTATGACGAACTTATTAGGCAAACATTGCAAAAAAACGGTGTCGATATTCCGACTGTCGAATATAAGATTCATTCATTGGTTGCCAAGAAAACACCTGAAGCACCAGTCCAGCTTGGTGCGCAGACAGCCCTCAGCCGCCCAACACCATTTACTGAAGCTCGCCAGACTACTACAAGTTCGCTTACTCACACATACCGCCAAGGGTTAAATGAGCGTTACACATTTGAGAATTTTATTGTTGGTTCTGGTAATGAGCTCGCCCATGCCGCCTGCGAATCTATTGCTAAAAACCCTGGCAGTAAATACAATCCTCTGTTTTTATATGGGGGCGTCGGTATCGGCAAAACTCACCTTATTCAAGCCGTTGGAAATATGGTACTTGAAAGAAACTCTGATGCTCGTGTGGTATACGTATCAACTGAACAGTTTGTGCAAGAATTTGTTGACGCGCTGCGATTTAAGAAAAATACTGACTTTGCAGATTTCTATCGGAGCGCCGACGTATTAATCGTAGATGATGTACAATTTTTAGCTGGCAAAGAAAAAATCCAGGAAGAATTTTTTCATACATTTAACGCCCTCCACCAGGCAAACAAGCAGATTATTATCTCAAGCGACAAGCCGCCGAAAGAAATTCCTACATTAGAGGAACGTCTACGTTCGCGTTTTGTATGGGGTATGAGCATCGATATGCAAAACCCGGATTTTGAAACGCGGTGCGCAATCGTTCAGGCTAAGGCCCACAACCATGGCGTAGATTTATCACACGACATAGCAGAATATTTAGCAACTAATGTACAGACGAATATTCGTGAGCTCGAAGGCGCACTCAATCAGTTGTTGGCATTTTGCGAAATGCGAAATCTTGAGCCGACACTTGCTATCACTATGGGCGTTCTTGGTTCATCTACACGCCCGAAGCACATTAGTGCCAAACAAATTATCGAACGCACTGCAAAGTATTATCAGATTAGCGTCGAAGACATCTTGGGTCCAAAACGCGACAAGGACATTGTTGTACCTCGCCAAGTGGCGATGTACATTTTGCGCAGTGAGCTACATTTAAGCTTTCCGAAAATCGCCCGTGAACTCGGCCGCAAAGACCATACCACCGCCATCCATTCAGTTGAAAAAATTGAAAAAGAGTGCAAACTGGACGTCGACATAAAGACCGCTATTAATGAAATTAAGGATCGATTGTATGTGTAAAACTTGTGGACGCGCTGTGATTAGCTTATGGAAAGAATGTGCACGCGACATATTTTATCCTCAGCCATCGCTACGCGACTTTATGAATGTTGGTTATAACACGGGGTTTTCCCTAGTTTTGTACAAATTTTATACTCGACTTATACGCAAAGAATTTATTAAATTTTCATCTGTTATTTCCAACTTTTCCGCATTATACACAGCCCCTATAACAACTAATACAAAGTATATAAATACATAGGAGATATTATTATGAAGCTGCAGGTTACCCAGGAAAATCTCGCTAAAGCCCTCAATACTGTTGCTCGTGTTGCTAATACTCGCGGTACCCTACCGATATTGGCTAACGTGCTAATCAAAACCACGAATAACCGGCTTAGTATTGCTGCGACCAATCTCGATATTGCAATTACTGAATACACCGGAGCTAAAATACAAACCGAAGGTTCTATTACTATCCCTGCCCGGTTGATGCAAGATTTTATCAGCAGTCTACCTGCCGAAATTATCGATTTAGAACTTGAGAATAATAAGCTCCACATTACAACCGGTCAATACAACTCTGTCATTAATGGAGTGCCAGCCGAAGACTTCCCGGTTATGCCAGCAATTGAGGATGGTCAGGAGATTACAGTTGCTGGGCCTGTTTTGAAACGGGCGCTACAGCAAGTGGTGTTTGCGGCGTCTAATGACGAACCGCGTCCAGTACTTACGGGTGTATATATTCATGTTGTTGACGATGAGTTGCATATTGCGGCCACTGATAGCTATCGTTTAGCGGCAAAAACAATCATACCACTCAAAGAAACGGTTGATTTGCTCGTGCCGGTATCGGCAATGCAAGACGTACTGAGGATTGTGAATGACTTTAGTGACAGTGTGTCGATTACCTATAACGACCAACAAGTGTTATTTAGGGTTGGTGAGGTTGAGCTTGTTGCCCGCCTCATTGAGGGTAAATATCCGCCGTATCAAAATCTAGTACCTAAAGCCTTCGCAAATAGCGCCCATCTAAAACGTACTGATTTATTAAATATAACTAAAGTATCTAGCTTGTTTGCCCGCGAAAGCGCTGGTAGTGTGAAATTACACGTTGATGCTGATAAAAAAGAACTCAGTATTCGTTCGGTTGCCTCACAGGTGGGTGAAAACACTGCCAGTGCCAGCGGAAAAATTAAAGGTGAAGGCGAAGTTACGGTAAACTCGCGCTACTTACTTGATGGGCTTAATGCGTTCAATGGCGAGGAGATTGTTTTTTCATTCAATGGAAAATTGGAGCCAGTCGTGCTATCAGACCCTAACGATTCAAGTTATATTCATCTCATCATGCCTCTGAAGAGCTAGGCAAGAAATGTGAGAAAATAATCACATGATAACGTTTGCGAGGCTTCAAGGCTTTCGGTCGTATGATGATGCGTCATTTGAATTTGAGCCAGGCGTGAATATTATTGTCGGGCCGAATGCGAGCGGCAAAACCACCCTTATTGAAGGTATTACCGTGGCTTGTAACGGAAAATCATTCAAAGCGAAAGATTACGAGTTGTTGCAAGCAAGCAAAGAATGGGCTCGTATAGATATTGGTGCAGTCGAAGGAACACGAACTGTAAAATTAGTGAAAACAAGCACAGGAACCAATAAAACATTCGACATACACGGCAAAGAATATACACGGCTGAGTATGCAAAAAATAATTCCAAGTGTGGTGTTTGAACCGAACCACCTGCTCTTACTGCATCGTTCACCAGAGCTAAGGCGTAATTTTTTTGATGATTTGATACGCCAGTTGGTGCCAGGCTATGACACAAACTTGCGTCATTACAAGCGCGTGCTCGCACAACGTAATAGCCTTCTCAAGCAGTCGCATGCTAATCACGACCAGCTATTCGTGTGGAACCTACGTTTAAGCGAACTAGGTGGCCGTATTGTTACAGAGCGCCTGAAACTCATTGAGCAGTTTAATAAAAGTCTGACGCGGCTTTACAGTGAAATATCCGGTTCTGCATCAACCGTCACATTAAAATATGAAACAAACCTAAAAACCAATAATTATGAAACAAACTTACTACACGCGCTTGAGCGGTCGACAGAAAAAGACATTTCAAGGGGATTTACAAGTCATGGTCCGCATCGCGAAGATGTAAGTATTTTCTTGAATAAAAAGCTAGCTTCCGAAACTGCTTCGCGCGGTGAGGTACGAACGCTCGTCTTGGCTCTTAAGATGCTCGAGGCCGAGTTTATTGAAAAAGCCCGTGACACCCGCCCCCTGCTGCTTTTAGATGACGTTTTTAGTGAACTCGACGGCAAACGCCGCCAGGCATTGGTGCAATTCCTCACGCCCTACCAATCCTTCATAACCACCACCGACGCCGATATGGTTATCGAACACCTGCTTTCTCAGCAGCACAATATCATCGCTACCACTTAATTGTAAGGATTAATAACCATGTACTTAGAAGTATCAATGCCGACTTCTCGTACCCTTTTATTAATAGCCTCATCAGCGGACCTAATTATCGCAGGATCATAGCCATAGCCTTGCAAGTCAGGTCTATAGATAAGCTGCCCAAGATTAGGAGAGATATATACGTAGTTTTTATAGGTGGAGACGCTTGTTACATTTGGGTCTTCAGACAAGGCCAGTGCTTTTTTATCAATACTTGAAGTATCATCCATAGAGGGACTAATAAAAAGTGCCGAGCTTTGATTTTGAGGGTTCAGGATGCATATGACGTATCCATTTTGTGCCGCCCCAAACCCACAATACTTGTATTTTCCAAAACTGTATTGAATAGCACCCGAAAACGTACCCGAATCTAGCCCGATTACTTTAGTGCTTGTAATGACTATGATTTTATTCTGGACATAACTCGCGTTTTGCACATCCTGTATTGAATATAGTTTTTTAGGCTTTTCTTTACTTATGTCATATATATCAAGTTGGCTTCCGCTTACAAGACAAAGTTTGTTATTACCACATAGCACAGCAGAGGAATAAAGATTGTGCAGCTCTACGCTCTTGTGGGAATTATTTTGATAAAGTACGAATTCGCTACTGCCCTCTAAGGGATTGCTGTTGTTTGACGATTCAGTTGTTCCCCCTCTATCACCTTCGTCTGAAAGACTATTATAGAGAATACCAAACATCATATTGTATGTTGTGAAGGAAGTAGGCGAAAGATTATCGTTGGATGGCGGGACGATATTGATCTGCTCTGGATTAGAATCTAGACTTGAATAATACCTTATGTCTGAGAAAGACTGATCATAAACAATAAAGCCTTCCCTGTATTCTTTGGCGACATAGGCGTTTGCTACTAAATCTGGCAAAGGAGTCTTTGATCTAAGTGATAATTGTTCGTCGAGGCTAAATAATACGTGATTAGCACTATCGCCGTTCGTTGCCCCGAGAAGATATGGTTTGGTGCCTATAGACAAAAGGCTCTCGATGCCCATGCCTTCATATGGAGCGGTAGTAACAAAAGTTGGTGTGTTTGCCGTGGCAGGAGTATGCACTTTCAGGGTGTTGGTGCTACTGCCGCAGTCAGCAGAGTAGAGCACCTCGTCATAGTACATACAACTATCAGGTTCGTTCCCCACGAACGACCGTTCTTTTTCAGGAAGAATAGTAGCAGTTACTTTCTTGCTTCCCAAAAACCCGCCAATTTTTATAAGTGCAACATAGCTTTTATTGTCTTGTGTCACATATAGCTCATAACTACCCTTACCTAAAAGTTTCTTAAAGGTCGTATTAGTTGTGGTGGTTGTAGATGATTCTCCTGAATTTTGCTTTATGAATTCCACTGAAGAATTTTTACCCTGACCCCCACCCACTATGTCTATAGAGACAAAAGAATGACTACTAATCCATATCAAAATTCCAACCAACAGAGCAAGGCTAAGTACAAAAATAACCCATCTTCTAATTGTATGATTTATAAAATTGTCATTCATTTTGGAAGGTTCTCATATAGTTTATTTACAATTGGTATTAAACCCTTATCCCTGCTTCCCATACTATCAGCAGACGAACCGGCAGGCACTCTCGAAATATGTAAGTGAGGGAGTGTGTTATCGGCACATTGAGTCGAGCCTACGTTACCGATTTTCTCTCCAGCCTTCACTTTTTTACCGTTGGGAATGCTTGTATCTCGCTTCAAATGACCATACCAATATATGTACTCATCTTTCGAAGAGGTGAAGGTTATAGAATTGCAAACTGCACCACTAGGCCTAGTGTTGTTATAGTTTACTTGTGTAAGTACACCATCTGATATTGCATATACCGGCGCTCCTTCAGACCCATATGTGCCACTGCCACGATATTTTACTGATAAATCAAGTGCTGGTGTACCGTCATGGTGGCAGATGCTTGCACACGGCAGTCCGCTCGCCCCTTCTATACCATAATCACTTTGCTTTTCCGCCCAGATTGGAAATGCATACCCGTCAACCATAGCGCCACTACTTCCTCCGTCACTACAATCGCTTCCACTACTGGAGCTTGACGATTCTCCGCCTCCCGAGCCAAATTTTTCAAGTACATCTTTTGCGTGCTTTGTTCGTGTCTCTACCGTACCGGTTTGATCTCCAGGGCGTTCATATCCAATGTATGGGCCGCCTGCTGCGGTATTACCCTGAAACGCCAGTACGGCTTCACGAATATCTGACGCTTCCTTTATCTGACTTAATATTCGAGGATCCTCGGGAGCGGGACCTTTGCCTAGAAGTTGTGTCCAGACAAATTCAAGCTGTACACCAAGGTCATTCGGGTCTTTTCCGGCAGCTTTTGTAGGCTCAATGAATTTGTTTGGTCGAGCAGGGTCACTTGTCCATTGTACAATTCCAAAACCAGGCCCACCAACACCTGAATTAAACTCTTCTGCGCTAACCTTGCGGTCATAGATACCTTCTGATTTTTGTGGCTCAACTCCTGATTCGTGCATCATATTGCCTACAATTCCAGCAGCTTGGATCGGTGTCAGCCCATTATTTATAAAAAAATTGAAAACTTTCTCTTGGTTACCATTACCCGTTAGGGTAGTGCTCCCTCCACAATTGCATCCGTTTGACAAGGAAGGAGATTCTTGGTTGTTAGGTTTTGAAACGCCGCCGGCAACTCCCTCAGTGACTACATTCGCAAAATCCTGTGTGCCCTTACCGACTGTTTCGTGAAGGTTGGGTTGATCTTCGTTACTATCAAGCTCAACCTTACCCACAGTATCAATAACGGTATATCCTTTTGAAGCTGAGTCTTCTATTATCTTATTACCTTCTTTTTGATTGGCTCCCTTGTATGTTGAAAAAATATTAACCCAAAATATTTTGGCAGAGTCTTCCATATTGTTTTTTAAGAATGTCATCATATCGTCAATGTCACCCGCACTTATGCCGTTGGTTCCTAGAGCGATCACTATATTGTCGACATTTGCAATACGATCTTTGTCGGCGCGCACAGCCTGCATGCCTGTGGTAGCTGGATCTTGTCCTGGTCGCGACACGGAACGACCAACAGACGCGTTAATGTATACTTGGGCATCCTTCTCTTGAAATGTTTTCTTAAGATCGTCCTTAGCTCGAACTGTAATAGAATCTCCTAACATATATACATCACCGCTTATATTTGAGGCAGATCCCTTACTGACCGAAGCAGTGGATAACTGTGAACAACCCTCTTGGACGTACCAGGAGTTGTCTCGATGCAAGTTTAATAGTCCAGCAGCATCTAGAGGGGCTGCTGCTACCGATGAGGGCAATAACAATACAAAAACAATGAAGATAACACACAAACGACTTAAATATCTGGTATAAGCCGCTAGGTGCACTTATCTGCCTCCAATTGAATAATGCCAGTGTGGAACGGAGTCAGAACATGACTCGAAATTATGTGATATTCCGTATTTTTTCCCAATAATATCTGCTTTTGCTACATCAACATCGCACCCAAAATCAGCTGCCACACCCTTGTAGTGGTTTGAAGTACAGGAGTGAGCTCCGGTGGTTAACGATGTCACAGTGAAACTATCAACCTGAGACAGTTCTAGTAAGAACCCGAGCAACTTTGAATTAAGAGCCACAGGGGGGTGCTGGACGCCGCACTTATCAACGCCTGAGGGTGATTTTTCTCCCCTTGCAGCCGCTTCAATTGATGATTTGGGATTAGGCTGTAACGTAACATTATTACTGTTTAAAATTTTCTTTGCCAGCTCTTTGTCGTCCCCAGAAACTGTGCCAGAATCGTCAGCAGGTGCGTCGTTATCAGCAGCCGCAGCTCTTATTTTGTCAGAGTTCTCCAATAAATCAGTATTATATTTGCCGCCAGCACTGGAGATGGTGCTGCGTAGGAGCATACAGCCGTTTGTAGTGGTATTTTCGGCGATCTGCGTGTTTTCATTTACAACAGATTGGTTGCCCCAGTTTTTCTTATTGTCTGGGTTGTCACAATCATGTGTTATCCAATACTCTTCTGGGTCGTCAACAAACACCTTATCATTAGATAGGTAACCATATTGAGTTACCCCGAATGGATCATAGGTATTTGTTTGTGCATTAACGCTCGGTATCCTAAAAATTGCCGAGAATATAGTCGACATAGCATTTACAGGGTTTTGCACAATGCTGGCAATATTACTGCTCACACCAGACCAGCTACTCGGTGTAGCTAGTGCAATCCTAGAAACCATTGAATACTTACTGTCAGTGTCAAATAATCGTGCAAATGTTGACTGTTTTTTGAACTGTTCTTGTTCTTCTAGCTTCCGTTCGGCGCGTATTTTATTAGCTTGTCCGTCTGTTATGACTTGCCCACCCTGACCATAATGCGCAAAGTCATTGCCTGACACGTCTGCGCCGCCAGCGGCAACATTAAATCTACGCGCCCCACTAGAGTTATCGTTTACTGGAGAGGGAATGATCCATGTAATTATGGTTTTTACAACACTGCTTGCTATTTCGCCCACCTTTGCCTTCGCCTCGGCCATTCCAGGAATAGCGTCTAAAATAATGCCAACCCCTCCCTGGATCCATTTCAATACCCATCCCATTGTATTGTTCCAGATACCCGCCAAGAAGCCTGCGCTAGTAAACATTGGTGAGTTTGCGACGTCGCTTATGCCATTAGCTGCCGCACTAACGTTACCATTTACATTGCCTAACGTTTCTTCTGGGCAGACTTTTTGTCCCTCTGGCACGGATTTCCCGTCGTCGCACTTATAGGTAGTCACTTTTTTTTCGCCTGCCGCGAATACAGATGGCGTAAATAACGATGCAGTCGACGAGCCTGATCCGCCATTCATTATCTCATCGTATATTGGGCTAGCCTCTGCGCCACCCCCTCCCTGCTCAGCGGCTGAACTTGCATCAAGTGATTTAGACATAGAGCCTATGACTGTGGCGTCTACATTACCCGTTTTTATTTCATCTGCTGTGGTAGCGTACATAGCAAATGTTGAAACCATGGTAGTCGAGTTAATAACATACGCCATTTTAGTAACTGCTGGTCCGGCATTTTGAGCACCCTGTATAAGTTTGGCGCCAAGGTCAATCCAGCCGACTACAGGGATACCTTTAACAATTATTTTACTTCCCAATTCTCCCACAAGTTTACTTACGGCATATTGGACGAATCCCTTATTTTTTATTTCTTCACTTCGAGCATGGAGGTCATCAAGCGAAGACTGGCCGTATTTTGATTTATGCTCCTCAAGCTTGGCTCGAACATTCTGCTCAAACTGGCTTGTCCGCTCACCGTTTTCATCTGCTGTGTCAGATGGCTTTACACAGTCGAATGAGTTAAAAGCACATGAAACAACTAAGCCTAGGGAATCGGTGCGAGGTATGAGAACTCGCTCGGCGAAATACATTTTAAATGCGTTGCCGGCACGCTTTTTAAAATTAAGCTGGCTATGTAGTTTGTCTCGTGTTTCACACGCTGTTATACAGCGGCGTATTTTATATTTACGCTCCAAGAGTCCGCCGACAGAATAACGGAACATAATCCGTTTTGACAGGCTTTCTTTTTCGAAAGCTGTGCGCATTTCGCGACGCACCTCGTTCTTGCTAAGTTCTTTAAATGCCTTACCTTCGAACTCGCTAGTATTGCCTGTAAATTCACCGAGACTGATCTGATTTTGAATATTGGGAGTAGTCATAAAGTAGCGATTGCCCTCACGACGAATTTCTATGCCTCTATCAGCTAACTTTCCCTCTAAGTTAGCGTCCCTCCAAGAGTTGTACATTACGCCAACCATTGAGTTGGAGGTAGAAGTATTGGCACATGATTTAGTTACGCGGGTTGTTGTGCAGTTATTTTTAGCCATGCCTGGCACGAGTTGCTTTGTGATATAGTGCCTAAGCAAATTGTCGGTCATATCGCCAGCTGCCTGTAATGAAGAGGCAAAAAAATGATCTTGCATGTTATTCACCATATGCATGAGCTTCAGTGGAACTAACGACATAAAAGCCATGAATATACCGACAATTATTGATGCAATAATGCCACCACCGGCGGCGGCTTTTCCCTTGCGGCCTTGGAGAAATGCCTTTGTAAACCGTACTGCAGGGATGCTGTTGTCAGCGACTCCACCAGTGAAACCTTTGCCGAGCCTGTCCGATAGACCAGCCGATTCTTGGCTTGCGGCGTCGTCCGAGCCCTTTTCGTCCGGTTTGGCTTCGGCTTCTGCTAAATCACCGCGTGGATCAGAACTGTCGCCGAGTGGTGTTTTCTGCGGATCATATTCACCACGAGGATCTGACGGATCGTTCGATGGAGCATTTTCCATGCCGGCGCGGCGCGCACGGCCATCTTTTGTAAATATAGAAGGGTCGGTGTAAGTAGGGCGTAATGAATCTCGTAAACCATCATCTGGGCGAACGGCTTCTTTCCAGCCATCCTTAAGTTTAGATCGCCAGTCATCATCATACTCATGCCCCTGCCTGTCTTGGAGTTCTGTGGCCATAATGCTTATCTTAGTATATCAGTTTACAGGCCGGGGTATAAGCGATTGCCGAGGTCGATTGTTCCTTGCGGCTCGTTCATGATGCCGCCTTGCTCAGCTTCGGCAATTTGCTGTAGTTGAGCGGGATTTGTCGTGATGAGGCCTGTCTCGGTCGGACTGGCAATAACTTGGATGTGTACGTGGTTTTGTCCGGCGAAGAAGAGGCCTTGGCCGACTGGGAACTGGCTGAGGCGCTTTTTCTCTTCACTCGTTAGCTTAAACACGTCGCTTAATACGTCGACCGCTGAGGGCGATTGTTTTAATAGCAACTGCATGCTGGCATTAGCAACAATTGCCCGGCCCATACGGCTGCCCATAAAGTCTTCGACATCTTGCGTGATGGTTGTAACGCCAAGATTATATTTGCGGGCACGTTTTGCCAGACTAAACAAGAAGTTGGCAGAATCTTCGTACTTCATAAGTTGCCAGGCTTCGTCGACCACGAGCAAGCGGCGTTTTTGATCTGATTTGGTTTTGTTCCAAATGTAATTGAGCACAATGTACATAGCTACTGGTCGTAGCTCGTCCTCGAGGTCGCGGACATTAAATACTACCATCGGGTTATCAATGTTTATATTAGATTGTTGGCTAAATATGCCGGCGAAGGTTCCGCTAGTGTATTTGCGTAGCCGCTGTGCGAGCGACGGGCCATTGCCGCCCATATGCAGGAGTGTGTCATACAAGTCGTTAATTGTCGGCGGCGTTGCAGTATGTGTGAGTGGATCATTAGTAATGCCGGCTTTGGCGTAAGTTTCTATGAGAGCTGCATCTAGATCTGCTTCCTCACTTGGTGCCAGTGCAGGAACTAACGTCGAGTTACCGCCGAGCAGTTGGGCTTGCGCGCCACCCATCATCAGCCGCAGCAAACCATGGAGCGTAATAAGATTGCTACGTAGGGCGTTATCGGCTTCTTCGGTATCGACAACCTTCGGTAAGTCAAAGGGGTTTATACGCGTTGCCGAATTAAGACTGAGCCGCACATAAGCGCCGCCCACCGCATCGCACATGCGCTCATATTCGTTTTCCGGGTCGATAATAAATATTTCGGTGCCGAACATCAGACTGCGCAGCGCCTCTAGCTTCACGGCAAAACTTTTACCGGCACCAGATTTTGCAAACACGACCGAGTTACTGTTCTCGAGCGTGAAACGGTCGAATATAACCAGGCCGGAATTATGCATGTTGATGCCATACAATATGCCGTTGTCTTGCGATAAATCAGCACTAGTAAATGGAAAGCTGGTAGAAATTGCGCCAGTGCTCATGTTGCGCCGGATTTGTAATTGGTCGGTAAACTGTGGCACGGTGCTGTTTAGGCCTTGCTCTTGCTGAGCGGTTGCCGGCTTACTAAAGACTAACTGCTGGCCGAGCATTGACTCGATCTTATGCGACACAAACTCGAGTTCGTCTTCCGAACTGGCGTAAATTGTGAAATACAACCCAAAGCGGAAGAACCGCTCTTCGCCCACCTGCAATTTGTCGCGCATTTCTTCGGCGTCTTGGATGGCAGCTTGTTTGCCAGGGTCACGGATGCGTCCTTTCTCGGCGTCGATTTGCAGGCCAGCTTCGAGCTGTGTGACCTTTTTGCGCAAATTATCGAGCACCACTTGGCTTTCAACCGGGTAGACATAGATCGACATATCAAGCACTTCATCCAAGTTCACCATGCTTGAGAGCCAGCCAGTGTACACTTGCCGCGGATAACCATAGACATAATACGTGCGCGCAAACCGCGTCCCTAAGTGGAAATGCGACGACTTAAACTCAAGCGAGCTTGGGGCAATAAAATCCCGAAGCGCGGTAATACCTTTTTGGAATGCCGCACTTACTTCTTGCTGTTCTTGCAGCTGCTGCGCCTGGGCAATTGCGACCGGATCGAGTGGTTGCTTTTTCTTTTTACCAAACATTACTGGAGCTCCCTTTGCAAATGTGACTGTGGTGCGGCGCCCTGGCCTTTAGTTACTACATCTGCAGTCAGGTCATTGAAATTCTTAAGCTCTTGGCGCGTAGCGGTATCAGGGTTGTACGTATCGTAATACAGTTCGATCAACTCTTGTGTATCAAGCGGCAAGCCCTGGACACCACACTGTTGCAAGCCGGCTAGTACCGCTTGCACACGGTTACGTAATTCGTTCTTGGCTGCTTCCAGGTCGGCTTCGTTTACAACTACGTGCGTCTCGGTTTTGCTAAACATATTCATGATGCCAGACAAAAAGTTAGCGCTGTCCGACAATGCTTTTTTGGCTGATTCTGGCTTGGGAAAATACGGAATCACAATGTAAAATTTCTTATCCATAATGTTGGTTTGCTGTGCGAGCTGATCAATATACACTAAATAATCTTCCATGAGCATCGCAAGCAACATATTGTCGTGCTCGGAGCGAATTTTATCGAGCTTCTCAATATATGGCTGCAGGTCAACTTTTTGTGAGCGAATAAATACCTGAATCGGAAAGTACAGCGAGTTCAAAAATCCCTGGTAAGCGTATTCGACGGCTTCTTGCTCTTGCTGGCTCATTAGATCAAAGTTGATGCTTTTGAGCATTACAACCGAGCGGAACGAGCCATCATTCATAATCACAATGCCATCGCGTACTTCGGCAACTTGCAACGAATTTTGCGTGCTATTGGGATTTTTAACTGACTGCTTAATTTCAACTTTCGCCGTGGGTTGTGCAGGTTGAACTGGGGGTTGTGCTGGCGGCTGAGGTGCTTGCTGTTGGGCTGGATACGGTTTTGCAGGTGGCAGCGGCGCAACAGGTTCCGGTGGCAATGGCACTACCAC
>CAZGQU010000015.1:0-12147 GCA_964527845.1 uncultured Candidatus Saccharibacteria bacterium
ATACAGCACTATTGACAAAGTAAAAAGTAAATGTAATATTATAATTTTGAATACTATGTAAGTTCTAGAAAGGCAGAATATGTTTACATCGGTTGCCGCCTGGAACGCTAAAGAGAGCTTGGCTCTGCCTCAGCACTCTTCGCAGGCGATTGAATTTATGAAGCAGCTCAACGCTGATTTTGTAGTGCTGAGTGATGCATATTCCCTCGATAACCACTTGCATGGTGCGACTCCGCAGGCTCTCCGTGAGGCGTATTCGGCATTTACCCTCGAAGGTTATAGTTGTACCGAAACCGAATATGAGGATGAGGAAAAATGGCGGCACGATCGAAATATTATACTACTCAGCCGTGTGGCAATCAGGCATGCCGCTGGTACTGCTCGACTTGATACACGCAGCGCAGTATGTGCCTTTACAGAAGGAATATCTTTCGTAGGCGCGCATTTTGACGACCGATCAGAGCAAGCTCGCGTGCGTCAGGCAGAAGCGTTTGTGGCAACTGGAGCAGAGATGCTCATTGGTGATTTGAATAGCATCCATCGCCGTAGCCGGTCGGCTAAAATGCTTGGAAATATCGCCGCTAGAAAGGCTGCTCGTTTAGTCCCTCAGCAACGGGCTCGCAGTTTGGCGACCCGTATGACAGAAACAGCTACAGGAAAAGCGCTGCGGGTACTCCAAGAAGCTGGGTATCGCGATGCGGACCAACCTGCGTATCGCCCGACCTTCCCTGCTAAAAGACCAAGGCTACAACTCGATCATGCTATGGTGTCTCAAAATGTAAATGTAGCTTCTTTTGAAGTTCTAAATCCAGGTGAAGTATCGGATCATTGTGCTATCAGGTTACAACTAGAAACCTAAATCTCTATTTTCCTATGCTTGCCATTTGGCAGTCCATCTAATGCGTAAGGGCCGAAGTGGGTGCGATGGAGATATGTGACGGTGTAGCCAAGTGCCAAGAAGGTGCGGCGGATTTGGCGGTTGCGGCCTTCGTGCATAGTGATCTGCCAGTTTATATTGTCACCGTCGGCCAGTCGTTCGAGCTGCAGCCTGCTCGGCCCGTCTTGAAGTGTAATGCCATGGTCGGAAATCATTTGCTGATGCAAGGGCTCGAGCGGCTTATCTAACGAGACTCTATAGATTTTTGTTTTTTGCCGGCTGGGATGTGTCAGTGCGTGCGCTAATTGGCCGTCATTGGTCATAAGTAATAAACCAGAAGAATCTTTGTCGAGTCGGCCAACAGGCTTCAAGTGGTGGTATCCTTTTGGCAGCAAACCATAGATAGTCTTGCTACCTTGCCCATTCCGAGAGCATACATAGCCGGCCGGTTTATTGAGCATAATAGTTATGGTATTGACAATAGGTGTAATAGCGCGGTTGTCAAGTGTTACCTTGTCTTGCTCGCTCACTGTCTGGCCGACAGCTGCAGCTGCGTCATTTACTGCAACCCTGCCCTCGGCAATCACAGCATCGGCTGCACGCCGGCTCATGCCAGTTGCCTGGGCAATGTATTTATTAAGTCGCATAACAATAATAGTAACGAGCAGCTAGGAATTGGCAAGTGTTTCCACTGCACTTAGAGTGCGGATTGGTTGCTACTGCCGCCTTCGTTCGGCTGGAATACGGTAGAAGAAGGCTGTTGAGTTGGTGCGGCAGGTGCTGGTGATGCGACTGACGTGGCTGTTTGCGGAGCAACTGCCGGACCGCCGACTATTGGTTGATTAGCGGTGCCCGACTCTTCAGCTTCTTCCTGAGCGACGAGTGTGGCAAGATCGGGTCGGCTGGCCTGTTCCGGGCTGGGCCCAAGCGGCGATATAACACGTTGGCCGCCTGTCGGACCCGTTGGTTCGGGTGCGGCGGTAGAAGTGTCCTCGGCTGGTGGAGCCGGCTGAACGGTGTCATCAGCTGGTGCATCTGTGGCCGCTGGGGCAAGATCATTCACAGCATCATTAATGATCGTGTCATTTTGTGCCTGTGCATCATCTGTTGGTGGAGTGAATACAGGGGTTGGTAACGCATCTGATGTAGCAGATGCTTGATCTGTAGTTGGCGCAGGATCGGCTGGCGCATCAACGACAGGAATAGTTTGCGTCGATGTGTCTGTAGCGGGTGCTGCGGATTCCTCGGTAAATACCGGTGTTGGAAGTGGGCCTGCAGGAGCGGCCTCAGCAACTGGTTCAGTTATAGGGGCTGACTCAGGTTGAGGAGCTGCTGTGACAGGCTGGGCTTGCTCGGGCTGCGTTGTGGCCGTAGTCTCGGCGGGAACTTCAGCTGGCGTATCGGCTGAATGAGTAGCGGCTTGCTCGGCGGTTTCGACGCTAGGATCAAGCAGTTCAGCGGCGGCTTTGACGATATCTTCCAAGGTAACTTGGGATTTGACTAAATAGCGATCGGCGCCAAGATTATCGGCACGGGTTCGATCTTCGTTCTGGCCGAGTGCGGTGAGCATGATGATTTTGGTATTGCGCAGTCCGTCGGTGTTACGAAGAATATCAAGCATCTCAAAACCGCTAATCCGCGGCATCATAACATCTGAAATAATCAGATCAGGCTTGTCCTTTTTAGCGACCTCAAGCGCTTCTTCACCGTCTTTGGCGGAGCTGATTTCGTAGCCTTCGGCGGCCAGGCGCGCCTCATAAATTTCTCGTAGGTTATTGTCGTCTTCGACCAACAAGAGTTTTGTCATAGTTTTTCTCTGTTAATTTAATAAAAGTTATGCTTATAGCCTTATTGTATCACACTGTTGTACTAGGGGTAGTGGTTGGCGTTGCTGAAGGTGTTGGCGCAACGCTACGGGCAGCCGTAGCCTGTTGGGTGGTCATGCGTGGAATATTAATAAAGAAAGTGCTGCCCTTGCCGAGCTCGCTATCAACCCAAATCCGGCCATTATACATCTCGACGATTTTCCGGCAGATAAACAAGCCCAATCCATTACCACCGATGGTCCGGGTCGCCGAATTATCGACACGATAGAATTTCTGAAATAAATGCTTGGCATCTTCCGGGGTGATGCCTGGACCGGTATCGCGTACATATAGCTGCACCACACTGTCGTTGCCGGTGATACCTAATGAAATTTTGCCGGTTTCAGTGTATTTAACGGCGTTGTCGAACAAATTGGTGATGACTTCCCGCATCCGGTCAGGGTCTAAATGTGCGTAATAAAGCGGTCTGATGACCTTGCCGCTGCCACCTTCGCTGGCATCGATGATTTGTCGGCTGCCTTGCGAGCCCATGGTCAGTTCCATGAGTAAACCTTTCTTCTCGGCAGTGAACCGTAAATCTTGCGAAAGCTGCTCTAAAAATTCACCCATTTCAACCACTTGCGGATGGTTGGCTAGCCGGCCATCTTCGGCTTTAGCGCTCGTTAATAAATCTTGGAACAATTCGCCAAGGTGTCGAGTGGCGTTGTGGGCTTTTTCTAAATAACCTTTTGCACGTGCGTCGATGGTACTGACTTTGTCGTTCAGTGCAAGTGCCAAGTAGCCTTCAATAGCGGCGACTGGCGTGCGCATTTCGTGGCTGGCGGTACTAATAAACTCATCGCGCTGTTGTTCGGCTTGACGCTCTTTGCTGACATCACGGAATACTGCCACAGCGCCACTGACTTGCTTCTGTGCGTCGAGGAGTGGCGAGACGCTGAGACTGATTGGAATATGCTTTTCTGACTGCGAAAGCAGCACTGCTTGGTTATCGCGGACACTCGCGCCGGTGGTATACACACGGCTCAGAGGGTCTTTTTCGGCAGTGTATTCAACACCCTTGTCGTCAATTAATTTAATAACGCTATGATAGTCTAGGCCGATGGCTTCCTGAGCGTCCCATCCGGTAATTGTACTGGCTGCAGGGTTGAAGTGCTGGATGGTTTTTTGTTCGTCTAGCAAAATCACGCCGTCGTCGATGGCGTTTAGTATGATGTCTGACTTTTGCTTTTCGTCGCGCAAGCCCTTTGTGTGGACTGCCGGCTTGCTGTCAAGGTCTTTTTTGCCAAACTTGAAGCCTAGCATAGCGCTTGCCTCGCTGTTTGTATACCATTCCCACCGATACTGTATAGATTGCCCATATCGCTTATCGTTATTATGCCTGGTGCAGACCAATAACGCAACGACCCCTGGAATTTTATCTGTAAACATGCTACTATACACCGGTTAATTGCCTTGGCAAACAAGATGGCCTCATACTATAAGTATGAGCCACAAATTTCTCGGAAATGCGGAAAAATATGTAAACACATTTTTCTCGCGCTTCACTCGAAATTTGGCCTCATCGTCTAACGGCTAGGACACCAGGTTCTCATCCTGGCAATCGGGGTTCGATTCCCCGTGAGGTCACCACGAAAATGCCCGACTCTTGCAGTCGGGTTTTTTCGTGGTGGTCTGTGTCGCGGGAAGCGAACCTGACGAGCGAATCGAGTGAGCGGAGGGTTCGATAAGAACTGAAGCGCACAGAGGTTTACTTCGAGCACTGGAAGTTTTTATATGCAATATTCCCCGTGAGGTCACCAGATAAGGAGCTCAGCCATCGGCTGGGCTTTTTATCTGGTTATTTTTCAGTGTATTGAACTCTGATTGCCGCAAGCGGGTGAGAACTGCCAGTGGCAGTTCGCAAGGGAATCTTCCGATGCAAGCTATGCTTGCGCTCGTGAAGTTCCGGGCTCGCCGAAGGTGAGTCGATTCCCCGTGAGGTCACCAATTTTGACTAAATACCACTTTGGTGGTATTTTTGTTTTTAGTGAATAGAGCACTTACGCCAATTACTGAAGTTGATAGTTATGTTGCTGCAGCTCACGATCTTTCTTGCTTTCTTTCAGAAGCGGGGAATGACAATATCGAGGCAGAATTTCCCGGAACCCTTGCTCAATACTCAACTTTAATAAGTGCTGAGCAAAACCTTGGGCGACTTATTGAATCGCATCAATATGGAGTCCGTGAGATATTCTTGGTGTGTGCGGGAGCACATGCAGTAGGTCAGGCTATAGTCACAATAAGTAAGCACCCACCTAAAGAAGTGGATCCTGCTTCACCTAATGTTTCTGGCTGGATAAGTAGTCCCTTCCAAGGAAGAGGCCTGGGAAAGTTTTCTCTGGAGGAGCGCTTAAAAGTTGTGCGTGAAAGATTTGATGGAAAAGCGTGGACTTTAGTTAATAAGGCAAATACGGTCTCGGAGCGTAACGTGCGTGGACGTGGATTTAGATGTCTCTCTCGTAAAGTGGAGGATGGGCCCCAGTACAATCTATTCACTTGGGAGAGTGTTTGACTTGACGCCAATAAAACACAATCTTCTGACGATACGTAAGAGTGCTTTTTAGCGGTAAAAAGACTATTATGAAAGTATCAATAAACGAGGGTATGCATATGAAAAAAGTACTTATTGTTGTGATACTACTTGCAGTCGTGGGGATTGGCGCGTGGCTGATTATTGGCAAGGACAATAATTCATCTGACACGGCATCAACGACGAATTCGCAAAAAGCTGATAATAATGAAAACAAAAGCAATGCACCAAGCCAGCCGTCGATGGCGGATAGCAGCACTCCAGTTGCCGCTACAATTGCATACACAGATAATGGTTTTGAGCCAGGCTCTATTACCGTAAAATCCGGCGATACGGTAGAAATTAAAAATAGTTCTAACCAGCCGCTTCAGATGGATTCCGATCCGCACCCCGCGCATACTGATGACCCCGAGCTCAATGTTGGCGTGGTGAGCCCTGGCGAAAGCCAAAAATTCACCCTAACTACTAAGGGCATGTGGGGCTACCATAATCACCTTAACCCGAACGACCGAGGAAAGGTGAATGTGGAATAAACACCTGGCCCGTATAGGCCTGGTTTTTTTATACGTAATTGCGCTGTGTATTCCACCGTACGTATTCTTCCATAACCGCGGCGGTACGGCGATTTTTGAGGGGCTTGGTCCGCAAGCGGTGCTGCAAGTGGTATTTCCCTTGCTGGGCCTATATGCCTTTACATTTGTAACATTCCAAATTTTGGTGGCGACAAATTTGCGCTGGCTTATGCGTTTGTGGCCACAGATTATTCATTTCCATCGTTTTCAGGGCAGCTTTGCCCTATTGTTTGCCTGCCTGCACCCATTGTTTATACTTATCGGTTTCGGGTTCAGCACGTATATAAGCTACAGCTTTGTGACACCCAGCCATAAATGGTGGCTGATCCCGGGCTACACTGCCCTTGTTATTTTGCTTTGTACGGTTATCACTGCGACGCTCGCTTGGTATGGTCGTAACTTGCCTTGGTGGCGTAAGCTCCACAAGCTAAATTACCTAGTGTTTGCACTTGTTTGGACGCATTCGTGGTTTATCGGTACTGACACACAGTTTGGACTGCTACGTACGATTTGGATTATTTATTTAATAGCAGTCGGTATATCGATTTTTGGCAAATACCGAACCCGAATTATTTATGGTACGGTTGGCGCGCGTTGATGGTGCTGGCTCGGTATAACGCCTCTGCGAGCGTAACCATTGCCAGATCATGAGGAAATGTCAGCTTACTTAAGCTTAAGGTGTAATCTGCTTTTTCGATAACTTCCGCTGGTAAGCCTTCTGGGCCGCCAATCATAAAGCTGACTTTCCTGGCCTCAAGTTCGTGTTTAGCCAAAAATTCTGCCAGCTGCTCACTGCTAAACTGTTGGCCGGTAATTTCCAGCACGACCTTGTAGCTCGAGCCGGCCGCTTCGAGGATTTTATTTGCGTCATAGGCAAATTTATCAGCTAGTTGTGTCAGCCGAACATCATGATAGTGTTTGAGCCGGTTTATGTACTCTTCAAAACCTTGGTTGGCGTAGCTAAGTTTCGGCTTTCCAATCGTAATAATATGTAGCTTCATTATTTAAGCTGCACGCCAGCTTGCTTGGCTAAAGATTTTAGCTGGGCATGGGCATCTAGGATGATTTTTTGAGCGTGTTCTTTGAGCTCTTGCTTGTTTGTGATTACCGGCGCGCGCTGTATCATGACGTACAGCTCTTTGATGTCAGCTTCGAGTGCTTCAACCTTGCCTTCTAGGGTGTCGAATCGTTGTTCTAGGGTAGAAATTCGGCCTTCAATATCTCTGAGCTGCCCCTCGATACTATCCAGACGTTTTTCGATTCTTGCCTGCCCTTCTTCAAGCGCTTCAAACCGAGGGTTCAGCGCCTCAACAGTCGCCTGCATACCCTCAAAAACAACTTCTCTAATTTGGTCTAAATCGGTCGACGTGAGTGCCATGGTAGTCTTAGTATACGCTTCTGCAATTTTATGTGCCAGGATAAATCTTGGCGGTTGGTAACTCGTTCCAATTGCTGACATAACGGGGACTGCCAAGATGTCGGCGAGGTTGCCAGGTCTTGTTGAGGTCTTCGGCGGCATAGCGAAGTGTATGGCGGCCGTAGCGATTGTTGACTATATCGAGTGCCTGCATGCGAGTTTCGTCTCGGCCGTGTTTGGCTGGATCGAATGCACCGATTAAGTCGGTTTGAATGCCGTGTTCGGGCACAAAATCGTATAAGAATATATTTGCCCGATGGTATGCATGGTAACCGGAATACACGGCACTGAATTCATCAATAAGTGCGCGAATAAGCTGTCCGGTCTCGGCGGTCGGACTTAAGAATCGGATTTCGCGGTACCAGCGGCGATAGCCAGGTTTGTGTCGCGAGGTTTCTATTAATACTGCGGCACGCCGAGCCAGGCGTTGTTCGCGGCGGAGCCGAAAGGCAGCCTGGGTAGTTAACGAAACAATTGCCGATTCGATGGCATGAAATACATTGGTGTCTTCGCCGAATGTCCGGCCGCGCATAATGCTTTTTTGGGCTTTGGCGATACGGCTGAGCGGGATGCAACGCATGCCATTCAGCTCGGCTACCATTTGGCGACCGTGAATGCCCATAAGCTGCTGCGCTCGCTGCGGACGCAATCGGGTAAGCTGCAGGGCCGTGCCAATGCCTTCGGCTCGCAGGCGTGGTGCCAGCCGCCAGCCCACGCCCCAAATATCTTTAATCGGAAACTTTCCTAAATAGGCCGCTTTTTCAGTCTCGTTTAGCTCGTTGAACGCTAGTACGCCATTTAAGTCGGCATTCTTTTTGGCAATTTCGCTGGCAAGTTTCGCGAGTGTTTTGGTGGGTGCAATGCCGATTGAGACTGGCACGCCGACTTCCCGCAATATTTTTTTGCGGACTTGTTGTGCCCAGGCAGTAAAATCAGTAACGGGCAGCTTCGAAATATCTAAGAATGATTCGTCTATTGAATATATTTCAATGCGGGGCGTAATATTGCTCAGTATGTCAGTGATGCGCCGCGCTATGTTGCCATACAGCTCAAAGTTACCGCTGAACTTTACAACCGAATGACGCTCAAAAATGTCGCGGTACTTGAAAGCTGGAGCGCCCATTGGTATACCAAGTGCCTTGGCTTCGTTGCTGCGTGCCACGGCGCAGCCATCATTGCTGCTGAGCACAACCACTGGCTTGCCCTCGAGATCAGGCCTGAAGATACGTTCACAAGAGACAAAGAAATTATTGCAGTCTATCAGGGCTAACATGTTACGTTGCCGCCTTCTTGTGCACGTGAATGGTGGCAGTAATTACACCCCATGTGCTGGCATCTTTCGGCAGATGTGTGTATGTGCTAATTGCGAACTCACTGTCAAGCCACCAAACCACCAGGTCATTTCCTTGTGGGGTGAGCGCACGATCGACGATTGCTACATCGTCATCGAATACGCCGATTGCTTGCCAGGCATTGCCGGCAACGCGAAAATAGAACGTGCTGTTCGGGTTTTTGACGAGCAGCTTATCCAGGCTCAAGCCTTTAAGTCTTGAATCGTCGGCGGCATTTGGAAAGCCAGCATGGACGCTAACCCCGTCAAGGTGAATAGTCGATTCCATGCCGTTACCTCGCTGGTGCTATGCGCACCAAAGTCCATGTTTGGTCTTCCGGATCGTGCTTTAGTCGGTAGTTAGTGTGTCCGTCGGTCATGTCAAATAGCTTGATGGCTTTTTTGCCTCGTCGCACTAAATACTGCAGCCCCGATTCCTGAAAAGTAACATCGCGATTTCCGTACCACATGTGCTTTGGAAAAGCTCGTGGCCTGCCCTGTCCGCGAAAGTATACTGCATCGACCTCAACTTGTTTGTTAAAATAGTAAGTTTCCATATCTTAGCTCCCTCTGCAGTCAATGCACCGTATATCCAAACTCAAGCGAAGCTTGAACTTTCCTATACTTTTGGAACATTTTCGTTGTTTTGTCTACGGTACTCCTTCCTCGTACTTTATGTACGACTCAGTCCGTTTCTCGCCAAGAACAACAAAACTGTCCTCAAATGCATTACCTGCACATTAATTTGAAAAGAGATCTGACGTAAGTTTGTCAGAGAACGGCTTTAGCGAGGAAACGAGCTGACTCTATTGCAGTGACCGTTCATTCGAGCAATAGTAATCGCCAGGTTCGTTATTGTTGATATGGTTGGTTGCAGGGACGCTTTGCCTGAAGTCAGCTAGTGTGTATGCTCCCAAAATGTAATAAGTCTGTACGGAGGAGCCCAGCACTTTAAACCGCTAACGAAAGCCAAGGCGTTTCTTTAGTTCAGCTAGGCCTTTGCCGTAACGCTTTAATTTACGTTCACGTTCAAGAGCTAAGGCTTTCGCCGGGAAGGCTTCGTAATAAATAAGCCTCCAAGGAACACCGTACTTAGTCGTAGTACTTTGGCTATCATTATGCTGATAAAATCTCTTCTTCAGATTACCGGGAGCGCCTATATAGAATTGTCCGGTTTTGTCACTTTTTAGTAAGTAAACATAGTGCATGAGTAGATTTTATCAAAGCGATTTAAAGTGCTGGGAGCCCGCACATGGCTATGTATTAGTATAGCGCCTGCCAACAATTCCGTGTCAATAGATTATTTAATCTTGGCGAGAAAGGCGACGAGTTCGCGCGGCGTGACATTGGCCTTTACGATGTAGCCGTCGGCTTGGCGTTCGATGCTCTGCCGAACGTCGTCTCGTTGTTCGAGATTGGTGCTAATTATGATCTTGGATTTTAACTCTGGTGTTTGGGCTGGATCGCGCAATATTTTTAAAATCTCTTCGCCGGTCATGGTCGGCAACATTAGATCGAGGAGAATAATATCGTACTGATTGGTCTGGGCGAGCTCAAGGCCCTTTGCGCCGTCAAGTTCGACTATTACCTCATACCCGGCTTTAGTAAGTGCCCGAGTATATAGTTCACTAATAAAATATTCGTCTTCTATGCACAATAATTTCTTTTTGTCGGTCTTTTGTTCTTCCATGTTATCTCCTGTACAGCGAATGGTTTTTGATCCACCCGTGGACGCTGCGTGTGATTTCACCATTATCGCTGGTTTTTTGCGCTTCGGCAAGTTTGCTGTATGGCAACAGAGTAAAACCGATGGTTGTTCCTTGGCCTTCTTTGGATTTGACCCACACATTGCCGCCATGGGCTTCGACAATCATTTTAGTGAGGTAAAGTCCTATTCCGGTGCCGCCAACCTGCGCTCGATTATGATGGTCGCGGTAGAATTTATCAAAAACTTTTGGTACCGCGCTGGCTGGGATTCCGACACCGAAATCTTTGACAGCGGTTTCCACTAGACCGTTTTTGGTAAGCACAGAAGTAATGTGTATCTCATTGCCAGTACCGCTGTACTTAATTGCGTTATCAACAAGATTGCTCAAAACTTCATATATGCTGGTGGGGTCACAGCCGACGGACGGTATATCCGTAGCAATACCGACTTTGAGCTTGATACCACGTACCTTTGCCCGCAGGCTTAGCTCGTTGATAATTTGCTTAAGCAGTGTATCCCAATTTTCCTCATGCAGTTTAAGCAGCATTTGGTCATCTTCTACGCGCGCAACATTGAGGATATTGTTTACAAATGTTGTGAGCTGCAGCGAGGCTACCTGGATTTTTTGTAAGTAATCCTCTATCTCTATACTGACTTTGCCAGTTAGTTCTTCTTGAAATACCTCAATATAGCCCCGTAGCATAGTCAGCGGTCCACGCAGTTCATGAACAGCCAACTCTACAAAATTGAGCGCATTATCTTCACTGCTGTACTGTTTTGTATGGTCGAACAACACCAGCATGGTCTCCCAGCCGCTAGTATTATCCTTGTTGTAATACGCCGCCAAATCAAATAGCAGCGTTTTGGACTTGTTTTCTTCCGGCAATGACAACCGGACGCGCTCCCATGTTTGGCTAGCATTGACGGTATTTTGCTTGGATGCTGCCAGCCATACGTCAAACGTCTGATCAGTGCTAAATGCCATATCAAGCACCGAATATACGCTTTGGTGCACGGTATCTTCGCGAGCTCGTCCAACATAATCGAGTAGCGCCTTGTTAGCAAAAACGATAGCTTCCTCTTTATCGAGTACTACGAGCGGCAACGGCAGGCTGTTAGCCACAAAATTTTTATCAAGCGATTCTGCGTTTTGTGCCGCCGATTGAGTGACGCTCTGGCTAACATCAGCTAGCCGATATACTTGACTCACTAAATTAGTAATGAGTTCGCGGCCGTGCCGCAATCGAGAGAGGTCTGGTGCTGCCACGTCAGTTCTCTCTGGGGCAACATATAAAATAGCCTGCCACAAATACTCAATTGGCTGGCTAAAGTACGAACTTATTAGCTTGATAGTTACAAATGGTACAAGTAACGCTAATGGTACCAGTATCCATAGGGTAAATGTTGGTGAAAAATGTCCATATTCGATCACTGCCCAAAATGCGACTATTAGTAGTGCATTGCCGCTTGCCACCATAAGATATGCATAGCGCCTGGCTGCGCGGGTAAATTGCTGAAGTTGATCCACCCGTTTGCTCCTACGGTTGGTAGGTTACCTTTGCTGGATTATCGACGGCAACGAGCCATGTTTGTCCGGCGTTAAGCCCGACGGATTTGCCGCTGGCATCAGTAAATGTGATTTGTCCATTACGGTCGGCTTTTTTCCAAGTAGCCTGTGTAACTATGCCATCCTGAAAAATAAATGCTTGACCACTCCCAGTGGTGCCGTATACCGAATGTTTACCGTCAGCTTGTATACCGTAAGTGGTTACTAGCGCAACGACTACTTTTGGATTCAGTTGCTTGCCTGATTTCTCGTCGTTATGTGCTGTACCAGCCATATTACGC
>CAZGQU010000015.1:12157-13014 GCA_964527845.1 uncultured Candidatus Saccharibacteria bacterium
ACGCAGATAGCTATTGGTCACAGCGTCATAGGTGTAAGAGGAATTGTATTTTACGCTTGAAATCGCAACATTTACCGTTTTGGCATTTGGTGTGGCGCTTGGTTTGTCAGCCTTACGGACAAATCCTGTGTAGGTTGGAGCGCCGTAACCCTTTGTTCCTTCAAGCTTATTGAGTTCAGTAATAGAGCTATAGACATTATGTGGTGAAAACCGGCTATTTACTCGCTGATACGCACCAGCATTAAACGATTGGTCGAGGTCTTTCACCTTCCAATCTTTGATATTTTGCAATGCCTCCGGGCTGCCGCCGACGTGTGCAATCGCGGCATCGAAGCCTAATGCCCAATCGATATAATACGGTCTGACTGAGCGAATCGGACCGATAGATTCTGGTTCGGTATCCTGGTACAGTGCCATAAATCTAGTAATGCCGCCTTCGGCAATGGCTTCGAACACGACACCGGCGTCAAGTAGGCCAGATTGCGGTCGTGCTTCGAGGCTATTTTCTATCATTACTGCGGTGACTGGCCGCTCGTTAACGATTTTATCGACTTGTCGACCAGTGAGTGTTGATGGCACGGTGGTTGGTTTTTTGGCAACTGGCTGGCTTTTAACAACTGGTTTTTTGACTTCTTCCTTACCGCCCAAAAGCGCATAAGCACCTGCTCCGCCTCCGCCAAGCAATAAAATAACACCTGTAACTACAAGTACTTTTTGCTTTTTATCGAGGCCCTTAAACCAATGGGCAGGTTTTTGCCACCAGTGCAGGCTGGTGGATTTTTGTGGAGTCTCGGCCGACATTTCGATATGCATATCAGGATTTAACCCTCTTGGCCTCTGGTATGGCGCGGCATTAT
>CAZGQU010000016.1:0-12537 GCA_964527845.1 uncultured Candidatus Saccharibacteria bacterium
GTCTTTTCCAATCAGCAGCACCAGTAAACCAGTTGCGAGCGGATCAAGCGTGCCAATATGGCCGACTTTGACGTTTTTCGGTTTTTTACCCTCTGCATGTGCCACGATTTTACGCACATAGTTCACTGCGTCAAACGAGGTCCAAGTTTTTGGCTTATCAACTAATAGCACACCTTGCATAGAGGTTAAGTATAGCAGGTTATCACTGGCCAAATGTTGGTGGCATAGGCATGACTGGCGGTGGTACTGGTGGTGCAGAGCTCGGAGCCGTTACCGGTGGCTGAGGCTGCGGTGCTGATGAAGGTAGTGGCGGAAAGGTGGGTTGTGATGATTGATCACCAGCCGGTCCAGCTGGAGGTTGCATATCGGGAAAAATAGGTGCGGCAGGTGGTTCAGGTATTGGCATTGCTGGCGCAGGTGGTACTTCAGGCGCAGCAGGGTGTAATGGATCGCCCAATGGCTGAGCATTTAGAGCAGCGATTGGGTTATTCACTGGTGAGTCGGAGGCTTGAATAGCCTGATCAACTGCTTCTCGAGCAGCATCAACATGGGTACCTCCGTCGGTCTGTGGTATTTCTGCTTCAACAGACGATTCATCCTCAAGTCCAGCGGGACGTTGCAACTGTGATAAATCGAGTTCTTCCATGTGGTTTTCGACCGGCTTTGACGGCGCAGCCGAAAGCTGCGGCGACTGCGCGAGATGCGGACTATTCACTTGCCGCTCAATATCTGCTAGCGTTTCAGTATTACCACTCGTATCGGTATTAGGCTGCACATCAGGCTTACGATGTGGCTCAAGCGCTTGTTTCATATCATCAAACGATTCATATGTTGGCGCTTCGTCTGGAGCTGACGCTACTGGCGGCTCAGATTCTTTGGCAGTAGCTTCGGTAGCACTTGCCATAGGTGCATCGTGGTTTAACAGCGGCGGTTTATCTTCGACGGGAGGCAAACTAATTGACTCTAATGGCTTATCCCCGTCGTCGCCTACTGGCGCTAACGGGGCAATCGCAGGTTCGCTTAAGATAGTTCGGGGGTTTTGATAGCCGCTTGAGGCATCAGGATTATCATTTGTGGATATATCTGTATCGGAGCTTTCTTCGTCATTACCCTGCGCAGGCTCTTCCGGCATTTCACTTTCTGGCTCTTGAGTACGCTCTTCGGATGTATCATGCGTTATTTCAAGCGTGCCATCGTCATGAATTTTGCTGCCATCATTAGCTTCGTTGACTTCATTTGCCGCGGCTTGGTTAGTTGGCTCTTCCTCGAGTTTGGTTGCCACAAGCTGCTGGTTAGCGCCGGCTGCCATCAACGCTGCACTGACCTTCATAGTGTCAGAAGATGTTTTTTCGTTACTAAAGCGATCAGTTTCGGCAACGATACCTGTCAGAAAAGCTGTTGCAATCTGTTCGTCTAATACATCGGTCTTGAGCGCGGTTGCTAAACCTGTCGCCATTTCAGACAAGCTGCTAGCACTGGCATCAAACCAGTTGAGTGTACCGATCTCACCGCTCTCGGTATTATTGATAGTTACTATCGTTGCATCATGCAAGATCCGGCCATGAGTCGTAATTGCAGTATCGACATCGCCTTGATCTTGCACACCGAGCGCTAATACAACGTCAACATTGAAGTCACCCTGGCTAAAGTCCAAGTCTTGCTCGGTAATACTAGTTTTGTACGGTGTAATAAAAATCCGAACAACTTGGTCTTCTACCTTATACCGCAATTTGTCAGCCTTTGATTTATCGAGTGAGATAATAAAATCACGCAAACTATCAGTGTCTTTTTCGATGGTTTGTTCGGGTTGTAAAAACTCAATTGCTGACGGAACTTCGCCGCTAAACACCGCCGTCGCGTGCTTGTCCAGCTTATTCAGTGCCAAGCTCAAGCCAATACACGCCGCCAACTCATCAACTGACGGGCTGGCTTTGACTGTTACCAACACGTTGTTGGCTTGTTTTAATCTATCTACGACTGCTTGTTTTGGATTGTCCATGTTTTTATTTTACCGTTTGTATTTAACATACCATAAAGCTTATGTATTGTCGATTACTATTATACGTCACGTAGTCATCCAAATGCTAGCCTGCGAAAACTACTCCTTTACAAAAAGGTACTACCCCTGTATAGTAGGTCGTCGAATACATAATTTGATAAGCAAGGAAATATATGCCGATCATCAAATCAGCCAAAAAGCGGGTTCGCGTTGCTAAGAAAGCAGCTGTCCGCAACAGCAAAACCAAGCGCTCGCTCAAAAGCGCTGCAAAATCATTCCACGCTGCAATCAGCGGCAAGGCCAAAAACACCGCTTCGCTCAGCAAAGCTCAAAGCGAAATTGACAAAGCAGTCAAGAAAAACGTAATGCACAAAAACAAAGCTGCACGCAAAAAAGCCCAGCTTGCCCGCGCCGCCAAAGCTGCCGGTGTTAAATCTACTGCCAGCAAGAAAATAACTGCAAAAAAACCAGCTGCCAAAAAAGCACCAGCAAAAAAGCCTGCAACAAAAAAGACCACCAAGAAATAACAACCTGGTTCGCGCGCAACAACTGCCTCGCACATGCGAGGCAGTTTTAGATATGTAGAATATAGTTTTTTAGTGCTTCGTCGAGATCGAGCGCCGTGCGCTTGCTGTCAGAATCAAGCTGAGCTAAGTCACTGATATATTGCTTTAGTTCGGTAAGCGACAATTTACGGGCAATACCACTGCTTTTGCGAACTACGAACGGGCTGATTTTGGCTTCTTTAGCAATAGCATCCGGCGAGCGCTCGCCAGCCGCCTTGATAACCGCCAACACGTGCAACTGCCACGCCAACATAGCGATAATTTGCTGCGGCTCGACTTTAAGTGCCCGCTGTTCGTCATACAGATCAAGCGCACGCTGCTTATTGCCCGAAAACGCTGCGTCAATCAGTTCAAAAATGGTGCTTTGCGGCGTTGGTTCAGTTAGCTCGTCAATGACTTGCCTGGTGATCACGTCGCCGCTGAGTGTAAGTTTTGTCAGCTCATTCGCCAATTTTTGCTGATTGGCACCTACTCGCCCAATCAGATACGACGCATCGCTAAGCGATAGTGCTACGCCCTTGCCCTTCGCAAATTCCACCGCCCATTTTGCTAGCCCTCGTTCGTCAAGTTCGGCATATTCTTGAAACTCGGTATTTTTCTTGAGCCACTTATAGTAACTTCCCCGTTTATCGATTTTGGGTTCATGGATAATTACCTCGGTAATATCGGGTACTTCAGCTAGTGCAGCTTCGTAATGTTCCAAAAATTGCTTGTTCGCGCTTGGCGTTCGCAAAATGACTAGCTTACTGCTCGCGAGAAACGGCAGACTCTGGACAGCCTCCTGGATACGTTCTAAACCCACTTCCTCACCGTCAAGCTGCTCTAGAGCCAAATCGCCATGTTCTCGTATAAAATTATCAGTTATTTTATGTAGCTCGGTTTGTATACCATACGAGTTACTTCCAGTTAATGTCCGTATCATTTCGGCTCCTTTTGGCAAAATGGACACACATGCGTGCCGCGGCCAGCCACACGAGTTTTGATAATCGTCGTGCCACAACGCAGACACGGTTGACCCTCACGACGAAAGACATTTGCAAAGCTCATATAGCTTCCTTTCTTGCCTTCGGCGTCCACGTAGGTATGGTTCGATGACCCGCCTTTTTCGATGCTGAGCTTTAACACCGCAATCAGTGCAACGTGTATCGCTTTAATTTGCTGATCGGTCAGATCTTGCACTAATGTCTTGGGGTGCACCTTAGCCCCCCACAGCGCTTCATCGGCATAAATATTGCCAACACCGGCAAGTACCGTCTGGTCAAGTAACGCCGCTTTGATATTTGTACGCTTACGTCGCGCCAAGCGTTCCTTTAATATCTGCCACGTGAAGTCCGCACTCAACGGTTCTGGCCCGACACGCTTGAAAAAGTCTATGTTTGACACTTCAGCCGTAGGGATGAGCCGCATCCAACCAAATTTTCGCTGGTCGTTAAAGAAAAGCTGGCTTTTGTCACTAAAATCAAGTGTTACGCGAGTGGATTTATCAGGTAGCTTATGAATTAAGCTGTCACTCGGATGACCAGCTCCAAAACGAGTTTTATCGCTCACAAATACCAGTTGGCCAGTCATTTTTAGGTGTATTACTAAGGTATATTTTGTATCCAGCTCAATTAAAAGTACTTTCGCACGTCGTTTTACAGCTACAATCTTGGTACCAATTAAAAATCGCTGTACGTCCGTCTCGGCATTCGGAAAGCTTTTTGGCGCATCAAACAACACAGCTTCAACTTGCCTACCTGGCAAAAGCCGCGCTAATCCTGCTCTGACAGTTTCTACTTCTGGTAACTCCGGCATCCCTCCTAGTATATTGCAGAAGAGCCATAAGGTGTAGAGAATATTGACTTTTTATTATGTTTATGCTATAATGTAATAGTTTCGTTGAGGTGGAATTATTCGCTTCCGAAGCACCTTAAAATGCTCTCTGTTACTCATCTGTGATTAGAAATAAGCGCGTTAAAGTATCTTGCGCATTTGTTTCTAATCACAGACAACTACAACCAGGAAACTTCGATGTTTCTTCTTTTCGTTTCAGGCTGCCTCATCTTCACGCTGCTGCTGATCAGGCTCGGTGTGCCAGTGATGCTCGCCTTCGTCGGTGCATGCTTCATGAACCTGCTACTCCTGTCGTTCGCGACATAGGAGACGCTCGTCCGGTAGACCAAACAATTCCCTAAGGGAGTCACCATGTTTACTCTTTTGGCGCCATCGGCCATCTTTGTCGCGGCCCTCATGGCGGGCGCTATGGTTGCAGCGACCAGTTCCATCGCTTTCGGCGTCCTCATCGCCGCGATCGGCTGGGGTGTTGCTGCCCTCGTGGCATCCGCGGCCATCTACTGGTACTGCAAGAACCCTCACCGACTGTAATAACAGAGAGCTTCCAGGAGAAAGAGATGATTAGAACAAATGTCTTGAGTGCAGTTTTGCTCTCGCACATACATTCTTTTTCATTCTCTTTTCTCCTGGCAGTTCAAAAAAATGCATTAAAAGTAGTGCTTTTAGAGAGCTGTGTATAATAAAAAGTCATGGATAATCTAGGAGATATTTTGCGGCGCAAGGATTTTGACCAGCCGCAGGAAATTACAATCATAAAACGCTATGTCAAAGAACATTTTGACGCTACGGTTCAGGTTAGCACTAGCGCCAAAATTATTACTATTAGCGCTCATAGTGCACCGCTTATATCACAACTGCGCATGCACTCACCGCAACTGCAAAAGGCATGTCAGACCGACAAACGGTTGGTATTTCGGATACGTTAGAATGGTATGTTCTGCGTAATTTGCTCGTAGTCAGGGATTTGAGCCCTAAATAAGCCAATTGTCACGTCTGCATTGCCTTTAAATGAATGTACCCCGCCACAGGAGGTCGACCAATAACGCTGCGTCACGTTGTCGTTGTCGATTATCTCAAAAATATAACGCTGTCCAGTCGGGCAATAACCGCGCTCGTCGATCAATGCTTCTGAATTATCGCCATCGGTGTAATTTTGTAAATCAATTGCGCGCAAAAACACCCCATAGGCGTTAGGGTTATTACCGTAGGTTTTACTATCTAGCGTCCTGTTTTCATAACCAGCGATGGTACGGATTTGGGTTTGTCGTTGCGAAATATCTATTTGCACCTGGCGATGCTGAAGTTCGGAATTAATCGGTCCATCAATTGTCAGCCTCATACTTGTACCTGGCCTATTGTATGACAGCAGCTGCGCTTTTGGTTCAGCCGGTTGGCCGCCGCCAAAAATAGCCCGGATAAGCAAAATGATTATCAGAATAACGATGCCGACTGCGATGAGGAATGATATAAAGTAGCGCATGCCTGTCAAAAACTCTCGTGATGTACAGTTACAATAATATCATAATAACTTATATATTGCAAATGCTTAATGCTCTACTAACTTCTTAGGTAGGTCGGTTTTGAGCTGCTCCATGGTGTTATATATCACGGCTTGCATACCGATAGATTCAGCACCTTCGGCATGGCCTTTTTTGTCGTCCACGAGCACACACTCGTGTGGAGTTACATTGAGTCGCCGGGCGATTTCCTGATACATCGCGGGGTCAGGCTTCACAAGCCCCACCTCGTGAGATAACGCTGTCGCATTGAATAGGACCGTTTGCTCGGGTGTAAATAATTCTCCCAGCACGTCGTAGCTAGAGTTTGATAGCATGCCAATTTTGTAATGCGGCTTTAGATCTTGCGCAATATACATAAATAATGCTTCGTTAGGTACCTTGCGTTCCACAGCCTCGCGAACCGTATGCTCGTCCACGCCAACTAATGTAGCTGTTTCGGAAATCATATCATCATAACTACGCTCACCGGCATCAACTTGCCGGCCTACACGACTGACTTTTGCTTGCAACTCAGGGTTATTTTCCAGGTAGCGGCGCTTAAATGGCGCCCATCCGTCCTCTGCGAGCACCCCAAAGCAATCAAAAATAACTGCATGAATCATGCTGTTATTGTAGCAACAAACCTATTTCCGCTTTATAATATAAGCATATGAGTTCACAGAACCCATTAACGCGGCTCCGCTACGAAACCGGGATTATTACGTTTGTACAGCTTGTCACGGTGGTGCCGCTGGCGTTTGTGAACGGCTTACTAGATATTTTCGACAGCATCGGTGAAGGCGAAGGCCATGTCATGGAAACAATTATTTTTGCCATGATATTTGTGCTAATGCTCGCATTTTGGTTTGGGCTTGTGAGCGCCCTTGGCTACGCTGCCCAAGAGCGCCGCAGCCGCTTTTTTGCAAAAATGTTGATTGCAGCCGAACTCGGCACCGGCGGCGCTGCCCTGCTCTATATGCAGCATCCCGGCGACGCACTCGGATTTATTACCGCATTAATCATCGGATTATTGGCCCTGTGGGCAATTGTGTTGGCATTTCGTCTGCATCAATCACGTGGCGGCCGCATCGTCGCTCGTGGCGGCTCTCACCGATCGCGCCGCAGGCTTCAATAAATCAGCTTTGCCACTCTTGAGTCTCGCCTGCTTCTTGTATATACGTATCAATTTGAAGCGCCACCGACCCTAAATTCTGTGGATCAAAATAATCTCTATCTAATTTCTCTGCATGGCGATAACTATAATAAGCAAGCTCTAATGCTACACCACCCACCGCTCGGAGCCTATATGATCCTAGATATTCTATGTCGTATGGATCTGGATATTCGTCATCGAAGGTAGTTTCAGGGGGCAATCCAGCGTTGCCGCCACCCGAATCTACGGACTCTCTTAATCCATTTCCCATACGCACACCTTAAGTTACTTTACCTGTTCCAATATGCCCTAGGAACTAACCTATTTCTGTAAGAATTTAGACAGGTGGTTATGTTTTATTCTGGAGCCCAATTGTAAACCATTTCGTGGTGCCAATTTTCTGAAAGTCCTGATGCACCCTCCTGTACTTACCTCCGGTCAGTCGCATAATTTCTGTCGGATTATAAAAGAAAAACTGCCGCGTTCCGAACCGATCGTCTTTTATTTCTTCTATGTATTCATTCTGGTGCTTGAGTGAGACATAAAAAATACCGTTCGGTCTTAATGCCTCGTGACCTCGGTTCAGCACGCTTTTCACTTCTGTGTCCCGCAAGTGGAGCAAGGATGCAAATGCAAAAATTATATCCAGATTTTCAGGCATTTCATATTCGGCTGCATCAGCCTGTACGAATTCTGCGCCCAACACCTTACTTCGGGCGATTGCAAGCATGCCTTCAGAAACATCAATGCCAACATAATTATCGGTTCGCTTTACGATCTCTGCCGCATCACGGCCATCGCCGCACCCAATCTCCAACACTCTCGGATTTTCCGGGTCTCCTGCAAGTGCAAATGCCGTATCAATATCACGCATTCGCGGACCGATACCCTCAAAATACCTAGCAAATTCATGAGCTGCATTATCGTACGTCTTAACCGTAAGCTTGCGAAAGTCTTCCTTCATTCTATTGCCTCTAGGTATATTTTATCCGCGAAACTACCACGTTCTTCGGCTTTTTAACACGGACTTTCTCTACCGCTTCCTGACTTGCCAGTTTATTCGCTAGCGCCAACACAACTTCTTGTATATCAGCAAGCTCTTCGAGACTTAGCTCAGTTTTGAACTCCTCGTATTCTTCACCAAGCTTTTTTACAAGCTCATCTATATATTCTTTGTCATCCAATATTCGTGTCACAGGTTTCTTGCCGTCACGCGCAATAATTTCCGGAATCCCATCCCGCACTAATTTGTTATAAATTTTCATAACTAATTTATGAGTCCTTGAGCGGTTAATTCCGGTATTATTTGATCCTTGAAAATCGAGCCAACATCTTGGTCATTTACATTTTCAGAATTAAACCAACTGTGTTCCACAATTTCGCTGTTTGGCGCTAATTGTCCGCGGTATGCGTGCACAAAGTATGCCCTCACCTCAATAGTATCGCCGGGATGATTATAGGCCGCGTCTTTGTAAAGCCCCATGAACGCTACATCTTCTTCGCGCACAATAATCGAGCATTCTTCTTGTAGCTCACGGCACAGTGCAAATTCTGGTGTTTCGCCCGGCTCAATACCGCCGCCGGGCGAAATAAAAAAGTCTTTAGTCTCAGGTCGCACCATCAATACTGCTCGGTTTTTGATAATTATCCCAGCAGCATTGCGATGAACTTTACTCATAACTCGCCCCAATTTTTGCCATGGGCGTGTATTTTCTGACCGGACTCTGACCATGATAAATATGCGCCCATCGACGTCAAAAATCCTTGCAGAAATTGCTCCGGCTCTTTATTCATGAGTATCATTACGTCCTCGAGCGGCATTTCAATGAGCTCATCAACTTCCTCGGTGGGTACAAGCTGCCACGTATCACTAACCTGGCCGACAAATACTCCGAGCATATGAGCAATATTAATCTCAGTATTCTCGCTTGTATATCGCTCTTCTGATAAGACTCCGGTGCGTATTTGCCTAATTGGAATATTCAAACCGAGCTCTTCCTGCATTTCACGTATAGCTGCAACCTCATAATCCTCTCCAGCCGAGACATGTCCGCCGACGGAATGATCCAAAAGTCTGCCATGATGCTTGTGACGTTGCATCAACACATCACCGTTCGGTCGAA
This sequence comes from uncultured Candidatus Saccharibacteria bacterium, assembly GCA_964527845.1. Lineage (GTDB taxonomy): Bacteria > Patescibacteriota > Saccharimonadia > Saccharimonadales > UBA4665 > CAZGQU01. The sequence goes on from CAZGQU010000016.1 coordinate 9,174, forward strand.
ACAACAAAACAGCAGCAATGCGATGAAGTAATACTTTGTCGTGGGCCTCGGGAATCATCACAGTTTCACCCGTAACTTGGTCGTGTTTGTCAACAATATCTACTCGTTCAGCCATGTCACAATTCGCCCCAGTTTTGGCCGATTGTGGTGTCGACGTCGAGCTTCACTGGCAGTTTTGAATAGATGTTTTCCATAGTGTCTTTGAGTAATTTTGCTACTCGCTTGGCGTCCGCTTCAGGTGCTTCGACCAAAATTGAATCATGTATTTGTAACAGCTGGTGCGCGGCCGGGCACTCTTTTTGCAAGCGCTTATCTACTGCTACCATTGCCATTTTCATCAGATCGGCTTCGGTGCCCTGAATCGGCATATTGATCGCTGCCCGCTCAGCACCCTGGCGTACCATAAAATTACTGGAATTAATATCAGGCATTGGCCGGCGGCGCCCAAACAACGTTTCGACGTAGCCATTCTTTTTAGCGAATTCGCGAATACTGTCAGTGTAATCAAATAGTGGTTTACGGAGTTCTTTGTATTTGTCGATGAAATTAACGGCTTGTTCACGCGTCATGCCAGTAGCCACTGCCAAACCGTGCGGACTCATGCCGTACAGAATACCAAAGTTAATAACCTTCGCGGCTCGTCGCATCTGCTTAGTTACATCTCCGACTTCCCGTTCGTATACCTGGGCGGCCGTGGTGGCGTGAATATCAGCACCACGATTAAACATATCAATCAGCTCTTTATCTTCAGCTAAAACCGCAGCCAACCTTAGTTCAAACTGAGAGTAATCGGCACTGACAAGCTTGTTACCCTTCTCGGCTACAAATGCGGTACGAATGTGCCGGCCAAGGTCGGTACGAGTCGGAATATTCTGCAAATTTGGATCAGAACTATTCAAGCGGCCACTCTGCGCATTGGTTAAGCCAAATGTCGTATGCACCCGAGAATTCTTGTCAGCTTGCAGAGGCAGCGTGTCAACATATGTGTTCTTGAGCTTTGTCACCTCTCGGTACTGCGTAATCAAATCGATAATCGGATGTTGGCTGCGCAGCTTATCAAGCTCACTGGCGGCCGTACTATAGCCGGTCTTACCCTTCTTGATGCCTTGGGTTGGCAACTGCAGTGCACCAAACAAAATTTCAGCCAACTGCGTGGGTGATCCAATATTAAATTCCTGGTTGGCGTGACCATAAATTTGCTGCTCGTATTCGGAAATCAAATCATTAATTTGGTCGGCAAACGTTGCAAGATAATCGGTATCAAGCTTAATGCCGATGTACTCCATCTCGGCCAATACCGGAATAACCGGCCATTCGATATCCTGGGCGAGTGCCGGCAATTTTGGAATCGATTTTAATTCTTTCACTTGCTGCTCGTGCAATGCCTTGATGACAGCGATAATTTCGGGTGCACGGGTTATAAGTTCTTCTGAATCCAAGTTTTCAAACGGTGAACCATCGTAGTTGAGATCGGTCTGCGCCAGCTCAGTTAAAGTTTGTTCGCGTCGCAGCGAGTTAATTAAAAACGAGCCGACCAGAACATCATGGCCAACTTGCGGCATGCTCTCCACGTCTATCTCAAGGAGTACTTGCAGCGTCGATTTTACATCGTACCCTACAAGCGAATTCGCCTTGCCTAGTGCCGCAACGACATTTTTTATATCGAGCTTAGTGAGATCGAATGTGTAAACAGTTTTAGCATCAACACTAACAATCAGCACTTCAGGGTCGCGGCCATGCTTGCCACGTGAGCGCGAATGTATGTACACATGGTCAGACTTCGGCAGTGTAAAATCTTTCAGCTTGGCATTATTTTCAATTAGCACATTCGTACCGGATTTGAGCGACGTGGCACCGGTTGATTCATGATGAGCATCAATTTTCACTTGCATGACTTCCGGCAGCTGACGCGCCAATGTGCGGAATTCCAATTTTTGTAGAAGCTGCAACACTTTTTCAGGTTGGCATTTGCTGCCATCAACCTCTGCCAGATTGAGTTTAATTGGTGCATCCGTCCAGATAGCGGCAAGTTCTTTACTCAGGTATGCCGAGTCTTTACCGGCTACTAATTTTTTGCGCACCGAATCTTTAATAAGATCAATGTCTTCATAAATACCATCGAGAGTTTTATGGGCTTGCAGTAGCTGAATAGCTGTTTTTTCGCCTATACCAGGCACGCCCGGAATGTTATCGCTCGAATCGCCCTTTAATGCTTTCAAATCCAAAAATTGATGCACATCAATGCCGTACTTCGCCTTAAAGCTATCTGGCGAATACAACTCTATGTTGGACAATCCTTTCTTAAGTGCAAATACTTTGGTGTGCGAATTTACTACTTGCAAAAGATCCATGTCGGACGTTATTAGCAGCGTGTCGATATTCTTGTCTTTGGCCTGCATAGCCAGCGAACCCATAATGTCGTCCGCTTCGTAATCATCTAGTTCATAGAGCGGCCAGCCAAATGCTTCAAGTAACTCGTGCAAAATCGGCACTTGTTCGTAAAAATCTGGTGGCGCCGGTTTGCGCCCGGCTTTGTACGCTGGATAAAGTTCAAGTCGCTTACGAATATTCGTCTTGGGTTTATCCCACGCGACTGCTACGTAATCTGGTTTGAGCTTACGGATGACTTCCAGTGCCATCGTAGCAAAACCAAATACGCCACCGGTTGGTGTGCCGTCTTTGGTTGCTAAATTCGGCATGGCGTAATAGCCACGATAAAACACCGATTTGCCATCAATAATCGCTAATCGTTTCCGTGCCTCCGTCTCTGCCATAGCACTAGTATACGCCAAAAATGTATAGAAAATTACTGTTACTGGCTATAAATCAAGAGGTAAGGAATTATTTCTGCCTCTCAAGCAATAAAGCAGTCTTATACGCTTCGGCACCAAGCTGCGCAATAGAGGGCTGGACAGGCTCTTCACCCTTTATCCGAGCAAGCTCGTGCGTGCCATAGCTCAATACCTGTGCAGTCATGCGCGGCTTAAACTCGCTAACTACTCGACTCGCCTCTATCTCACATGACGGTTGGTACGTAGCGCTGGTCACAAAACCAATATTGACATCAAACTCATTCGGCGCACGCAAAGCAGCCGCATAACTCATTTTTTGGGCATTATTGGGCTGGATGTATCGTGCGGGATACTCCTCTGGGCAACTTGGATCAGGAAAACGATCAACCCTCATGAGTATGACGGGTATATCTTTAATCATGCCCAAGCTTACAAATTGTCCTGTATCCTCACCCTTAAACGCCGGAGCAATACCGTAACCGCCTGGCCCGTACTGCGCCTCGTTCTCGTAGTACTCTTCAAATGGCTCAAAGTCAGGATGGTGCTCGAACCACTGTCGCACAATATCATAT
>CAZGQU010000017.1:0-11788 GCA_964527845.1 uncultured Candidatus Saccharibacteria bacterium
TGGTAGCGTTGCCGCTTGTAGCATCACCAGCACGTTTGTTGCCAGCCACTGTGGCATCACCACTCGTCGCCGATAAGCTTACATCATTATTAATCTGGGAATTTGTATCAACCTGGACATTTCCAGAGCTGAGCAGATTGTTTTGGATAGAGCTGAGCGAACCGGGATCGATATATATATCCCCGGAAACGTCGCCATTTATATCTTTTTGAAAGGTAGTGAGCTGACCATTGCCGAGCACGTTGCTATAAGATTGCAGCAAATTAATTAAGTTTGCCATGACAAGCGCGTCGCCACTGGTAGCATCGCCGCCACGCTTCGTGCCGATGACTGCTGCATCACCGCTCTGAGCATCGGAGTTGATCGTATTGTCCGCCTGGGCTTGAGTGTTCGTTTGCGTGTTGGCCGCGGTGTTTTCAGAAAGCTTGGCATCATTAGTGCCAGTCGCTGGGCTAGTTGAATTTGTAGCGTCGGGAGTAGGAATGGTGGAACTGACTTGACTGTCTGTCTGTGGCTGTATGGTGGGCTGAGATTGTGTTGTTGAGCTAGAAGCGACAGAAGTGTCTTTCTGTGTGGTCTCAGGGGTAGCCCCGGATATGGGCTCTGGGGCTGCCTCTGGGGTCGTACTAGTGGTAGATTGGGTTGGCGCAGGGGTAGGTTCGGCAGCGGTAGATGTCTGGGCATATGACGCTGACGGGAAGAAAAGAACTTGTAGTAGTATGAGTGAACCTAGAAATGTTCGTTTTATGATAAGCTTGCAATTCTTCATAGTAGTCTCTCCGTTGAGATTGATGTATCAAGGAGCCGGACAAGGAGAATTGGCTAAAATCTCCTTGCCTGAGGCTATTCGTGCTACTACCTAAGGCGACTAATTCCTAATATTTACGGTCGTCTCAGTAGTGCTGGTGTTAGATGCATTTCCAGTTACTGCATCACCACCACGGCGAGAGTTTACCGTAGCATCTCCCGATGTAGCTACTTGATTGGTATCATTCGATACGGTCACATTATTATTGTTCACCACGCTCGTGTTAGTGGAGCTACGAACATTAATGTTATTGTCAGATCGTTTACCGGTATCGCTGATACGTGCATCAACTTCATTGCCGCCATTGTTTAGCAAACCAGCAGATGAATTCCTGTTGCTTATTGTGACGTCACTTCGCGTAGTGCTCCTATTTGATGCATCTCCAGTTACTGCATCACCACCACGGCGGCCGTTTACCGTAGCATCACCTGAATGCGCGTATTGTCGCGTATCATTGTGAACAGTGACTCTATTATTGTTTTCAACCCTTTGGCGCTCGATTTGACGAACACGAATATGGTTGTCTGACCGTCGTCCCGTGTTCTCAATACTGGCAGAGCCACTGCCTGATTGAGCGCTTGCAACGCCGGTCATAAGGCCCACGGTAGCTATCGTTACCGCTGAGATACGTAGTAACTTTTTCATACCACACCTCCCTTAATTTAATTTATAAACCCGAAGCTTGTCGCTCGGCTTTATTGCACGTTATCTGCAGCGTAATAAAGTTGAGCGATAAGTATAAAAACTTAGTTATCATTTTGCTGCGGCGGGTCCTCCTTTATGCTCGTTGACTCACTAGACATGTGTAGGGAGGAGGTAGAAGAAGTGGTGCCGTCAGAAGATGACTGGGTACTGCTATGTTCAACATTGACATCAGTATTGCCACCACCTTCATTTTTAATTGTCCGGTGGACCGTTCCGTTTTCAGGAACCGGTATATCTTGACCATTCACAGATACTCTATAAGAAGACTTATTTGACTTGTTCGAGGTGTCGCTGTGCACATGTAGCTCGCTTGATTGGCTCGAAGATGATTGACTGGATGAGCCAGGCGTGGCGCTATTGGACCCCTTGACATCTTTTGATTGTGAGGATTGTGATGAGGACGAGGTATTGTCCGTGGAATGGCTGGATGCATCTAATGAGTCGTTCTGAAGTGCGTACACGGCAGCTGGAGTCAGAAGCAAGCTTACGGCAGCAACTATCCCCAGATACTTTCTGTTTCTGAAATTTGCCAATGACTCGTGTAGCGTCATACCAAGAACCCACCATTTAAAGTATTATTTGTTTATAGTAGGCCTGGACACAGGCTATAACAGTAAAAATTCTAACACGTGTAAATCGCAATACTGGCAAATGTATTATATAAAATGCTTAAGCTTTTTTGTTCTCAAAAATAGCACGCGAATTCACTAGTTTATAATGTGAGTGTGAGCAGGGCAAAGAAGACAGTTCGCAAAGTCGTGGTTTGGATTACAGGTTTTCCTATAATCTTACTTGGAATAGTGCTTATTCCGTTACCCGGACCAGGAGTGCTGGTGTGTCTTTTGGGGTTCTTTATCTTGTCTTTAGAGTTCGAATGGGCAGAGCGCTATTTTGATAAGGCTAAATCAGAAATTATCCGTATATATGAGGCGTATAAGAAAAAGATTGATCAATAAAACCCAGCCAACAATTAAGACTTCTGAAGTATAGCAGTGAGAGGCGCTCAGATATTGTATGATTAAAGATAGTATGGAGAAACAAGCAACAGATTTGGTTGATCATTATCTTCCGAAAGCAATGGTAATGCAGGTTGCAACTACCGCGAAAAAACAACCATGGATATGTTCGGTTTATTTCATTGCAGACGAAGAACGGAATCTGTATTGGTTAAGTTTTCCAAGCCGGCGACATAGTCAAGAAATTGCGCTACATGCGGATGTGGCAGTGGCAATAGCTATAAAAACAGATTTGCCGGTAATTGGCTTGCAAGCAGAAGGCAGTGCAGAGGTGGTGGCTGATAAAGAAGTTGTTAAGCAGGTCATGCCACATTATGTTGCAAAATACGGCAGCGGCAAAAATTTTTATAGCAATTTTGTGGCCGGGAATAATCAGCATATGATGTATAAATTTACTCCTCGACGGTATGTGCTGTTTGACGAGGTGCATTTTCCGGATAATCCGCAGCAAGAAATTACAGCATGAACCAACGTGATGCTCTGGCTATTATGGAGACTGGTAGTAACGTGCTGCTTACTGGTGCAGCTGGCACTGGCAAAACATACGTTTTGCGCAAATTCATCGACCGGGCAAAAAAGCGTGGCAAGAATGTCGCCGTGACTGCAACGACAGGTCTCGCTGCCACTCACTTAAATGGCACAACCATACATGCGTGGTCGGGTATGGGCGTACACCACGAAATCGACAAACATTTTCTGCAAAAATTGAGCAAACAACGCCAAGAGTTGATACGCAGAGCTGATATTTTGGTGATTGACGAAATCAGTATGTTGCATGATTTCCGTCTTGATATTGTCGAGGAAATTACCCGGTATATTCGTGAGAACAATGAGCCGTTTGGTGGGCTGCAAATAATATTATCTGGAGATTTCTTTCAGTTGCCGCCAGTGAACCGGCGCAATGAACGGCATGGTGGTTTTATAACCAGTTCAAGTGCTTGGCAAACAAGTGGTTTCGCGGTGTGCTATTTGGAAGAGCAGTTCAGGCAAATTGGTGACGCTGATTATGTTGCTATTTTGAACGGCATTCGGGCAGGGGTGTTAACTCGTAGTCAGCTTGCTGCACTGCAGGCAAGGTCGGAAGTTGTACAGGATCCATGGGCAGCTCATACGCGACTGCTCACCACGAACATAGACGTCGATGCAATTAACGAGCAGCACCTAGCCGAACTAGATGAACAAGTATACGAATATGAGATGACTACCAAAGGTTCGAAGCAATATGTTGAACAACTTATGCGTTCATGCTTGGCACCCCACTTATTAAAATTGAAAAAGGGTGCGTATGTAATGTGTATAAAAAACAGCCCGGACAGACGCTACGCGAATGGCTCGCTTGGTGTAGTTGTTGGATTTGATCCTGCCGATTATCCGATCATAGAGCTTACTAATGGCCGAGAAGTAACCATATCACCGGACAGTTGGGAGCTGATTGACGGTGATAAGCGCCGGGCGCAGCTTACGCAGCTGCCACTGCGCTTGGCATGGGCAATTACGGTGCATAAAAGCCAAGGTATGACGCTTGATGCTGCTCGGATCGACCTAAGCAAGGCGTTTGTAGAAGGTATGGGCTACGTAGCATTGAGTCGTGTTAAAGGGTTGAAACATTTGTTGCTGGACGGCCTGAATGGCATGGCACTTCGCGTAAGTCCGATTGCTCGGCAGCTTGACGTTGAACTGCGGCACATAGGTGAGCGCACCCGCAAAGAATATGATTTGATGATTCGAGCGTGGCAAAAGGCGGAAGAGGAAGGAAGTAATATCCCGAACCTAGAAGTAGACCAAGGGTTATTTGAGCTTCTTAAGGCGTGGCGGCTTGAGCGCGCCAAACAGGATAAAGTGGCGCCGTTTATTGTTGCGCACAATACGTTATTAGAAGAAATCGCAACCCGTCAGCCGCGCACCATGCAAGACCTGCAAAAAATTAAGGGTATGGGCGACAAAAAGATAGAGGCCTATGGCCCAGACATTCTCAAAGTCGTAGCTGACTTATAAAATATAGCCTAGCGCTCTTATTTTCTCTAAAACCACCACATGTTGTGGATATGCCCTCACAAAGTCTCTAGGTGTGGATAACTTTGAGAATTAATAGGCATTTTGTTAAGAAAAGACTTGTATATGGGTAGTCGTGGGTAGTATATTCTTGTTAGTGGGTAGAAGTAGGTAAGCCAAAATAGTTTACCTAGCAAAAAACAAAAACCACTAGTTAATTAAAAGAGAGCCTAACATGTCGAACGTAGACTACTTTGAGCGGAAGCTGGATGACAAGCGTCGGTTGACTATACCGTCGGAACTTCGTCACGAATTTGCTAGCGGGGTAGTCGTAACGCGCGGCTTTGGCAAATACCTTCATTTATATCCCAAAGTTATCTGGGACAAGTTGGTAGAACCAAAGCTCGACGGGGACATCTTAGATGAACGGATTGCTGACCTCAATGTACAGTTTCGAATGGGCAAAGTCGAAACGGTCATTGACCAAAAGCAAGGCCGCATCACACTAGAACAGCATCAGCTTGACTATGCTGGGATAGACAAAGATGTTGTCGCAGTTGGCGTCGGCAAATAATGGCGAATTATGGCAGCCGAATCACAACCATAGTGATCGGTAGGCAGCACATTAATAATCCGGTACACGAATAGCCTTCACATACGAAGAGAAAAGACAGTTCCAGCAGTCTGGAACATACTGAGAAACACCTAGTTTGTCTCATCACCTTCGAGGTTAGCTATTCGGCAGTCAACAGTGGACCTAGGGCAACCACCCTAAAAACCCTTGCACCTTACTCAAAAACACCTCCCAAAACTCCACCTCACACATAAGTCTCTCAACTTATGGTTAAACGAAGTCAGAAGTAATTTGGCACTCACCCAAGATTCTTCTATATACATCGTTTAACCATTCAACAAAAACAAAAACCTCACAAAAACAAACAGTTGGCTGCTGAATAGGTGATCTTGGAATAGTAGCTAGCAACTAGCAAAACGAAAACAAACACCAAAACAAACAAAACGTGCACGATGCACCACAATCACCAAAACAAACATCAAACTCATATTCCAGTATTGCTCGAGCAAACGCTCCAATATCTAGCACCGAAAGCAGGGGAATCATACCTTGATTTGACGGCTGGATATGGTGGCCACGCTGAAGCAATTATGGAGCATACCCAAAACCTCTCAGCAAGCGTGCTGGTGGACAGGGATGCAATGGCAGTAAGCGCCCTGGGCGAAAAGTTCGGCGCGAGCGACGTAACGATCTTGCACAAAGATTTTTATGCTGCTTCGAAAGAGCTGCAAGCAGCTGGCAGACAATTTGATATTATTTTGGCCGATCTGGGCGTATCGTCACCGCACCTTAATATTGCAAGTCGTGGTTTTGCAATTATGCAAGAAGGTCCATTAGACATGAGGATGGACCGGTCGCAGACATTGTCAGCCGAAACAATCGTTAATACGTATAGCGTTGAGGATTTAGCTGATATTTTAAAGCATTACGGCGAAGAGCCGCGCGCAAAGCGAATTGCCGAACAAATTGTGGCAAATCGACCGCTTACGACCACCACAGAACTTGCACGTATTGTCGCCAAGGTTTATCCAGGGCGCTCCAAAATTCATCCTGCTACACGTACGTTTCAGGCGTTACGTATCGCGGTGAATGACGAGCTAGAGCTATTACGGCTTAGTTTGCCGGTATGGTTCGAGCTGCTTGCGCCAGAGGGCAGGATAGGAGTGATCAGCTTTCATAGCTTGGAAGACCGACTGGTTAAGGATGCGTTTCGGGAAGCAGGCGGTAACCGCTATGACGCCGAATTGCATTTGTTGACGAAGCGGCCGATTACCGGTGACAAAGATGAAATAGTTTTTAATCCGCGTGCCAGGAGTGCTAAACTCCGCGCCGCAGTGAAACAAAAATAAAAGAAAGGGAAGCGCATGCCAATTCAGGTAAAAAGCACCTCCCGGTCTTACAAAGTCCAAGTCAGGGTTTTACATTCTGACGAAGATCAGTAAGACATGGTTACGGGGCATCTTCGGATGCCCTCAGCCAAAAACAAAAAGAAAAGGAAAATAAATATGACGTATTCTAGTTCGATGTCCATGAGGCGGCAACAATTTGCGCCCCAGGGCAGAAACGCGGTGACGTTCCGCAAAACAGGTCGTCGCTTAGGGCCCATTAGTAATACCGTAGTACTCATTGTGCTAGCGTGTATACTCGGGCTTTTATATCTTACGCAAGTAACTAAAACCAATGCTTTCGGGTATACTATAAGCAGTTTAGAGCAACAACAAACTGAACTTAAAGCGCAACATGATGACCTGGAGGTCGCTTCAGCGCGGTTACAGTCGCTCGATCGAGTCCAAAACAGTGAACAGGCAAAAAACCTTGTTTCTGTTGCGCCGAGCGAAGTTGTCCAGAACTGATTTAGTAACAAAAGCCAGGGGGCTTTGTGGTTGATAGATACCAGGAATCAAAATATCCGATCCTCGGACGTATCAATTTTTGGTACGCGTGCATAGTCTTAGTTCTTGCTATCTGTCTGATACGAGCCTTTTATTTGCAGGTTATTAGGTATGATTATTATCATTCAGCAGCCCAGAGTGATCAGTACAAAGAGTATCAAATACCGGCTTCAAGAGGTGTTATCAAAGCGTATGATGGCAATAAGGTCGTGCCCATAGTCTTAAATGAAGAGCTGTATACTATTTACGCCGACCCAAAGCTTGTTAAAAATCCTGAGAAGACCGCTCAAAAAATTGCCGAGGTGCTTGACGGTGACGTAGCAAAATACGAAGAGGCTTTAACTGCACGTAGCCGTTATTCGGTGCTTGCCAAAAAGGCTAATAAAGAACAAAAAAACACAGTACTAAAGTATAAATTACCGGGAGTTGGCGCTCAGGCTGAAGATTACCGCACCTATCCGCAGGGCACATTGGCGGCGCAGCTGCTTGGTTTTGTAGACAATTCAAGTAACGGCAAGTATGGTATCGAACAAGCACTTAATAAAACGCTCAAGGGCACACCAGGTGAGCTGAAGGCAGTGACAGACGTGAATGGCGTGCCGCTTGCTGCAAGTGAAGATAACATCAAGAAAGCGCCAGTTCCTGGCAAAGATGTGGTGCTGACTATTGATATCGCCATGCAGCGCCAAGCTGAACAGTTATTAAAAGATGGTCTGGATCGTGCCAAATCGGGCAGTGGCAGCCTTGTTATATTAAATGCTAAGAATGGGGCGGTGAAGGCGATGGCAAACTATCCTTCGTACGATCCGGCGAAATATAATCAGGTAGAAGACGCTTCGGTATTTACGAATGGCGCGGTGGCAGATGCGATTGAGATCGGCTCGAGCATGAAGCCACTTACGGCTGCAGCAGCGCTTGACCAAGGTGTTGTTAATGCAAATACGACCTACTATGACACAAGCAAAATTAAAATTGATGATGCAGTGGTATCAAATATCGAAGAAGACGGTGGGCCGGGCACAAAAAGCATGAAAGATATTTTAAATTTATCACTAAACACTGGTGCAACATGGCTGCTCATGCAAATGGGCGGTGGTGAACTCAACGAAAAAGGTCGCACCGCCTGGCATTCCTATATGACTGATCATTTCCGTTTCGGCAAGCCAACAGGCATCGAGCAGGGTTATGAGTCGCCAGGATATGTGCCAGGTCCAAACAAAGGCTATGGGCTGAATATTATGTACGCCAACACATCCTTTGGACAGGCTATGACAGCAACAATGGTGCAAATGGCAGGCGCCTATGCCGCAATGCTGAATGGCGGTACGTATTATCAACCGCATTTGGTAGATTCGACGGTGGATGCAAGCAGTGTCAAACACAAAACCGCGCCGAAAGTATTGGCGCGCAATGTTGTGTCGCCGCAAGTATCTAATGATTTGCAGTCGATGTTGGAATACGTTGTTGAGAAGCACTACTTTAGTCCGCGGTTTAATCCGGCATACAGTGTAGGCGGCAAAACCGGCACGGCGCAAATTGCCGATCCTTCGACAGGTACGTACTACGAAAACGAGTTTAATGGCACTTATGTTGGTTTTGTTGGCGGCGACGACGTGGAGTATATTATTGCCGTGCAGGTCAACAAACCACAGATTGCCGGTTATGCTGGTTCCCAGGCTGCTCAGCCAATTTTCGGCGCTGCAGCGCATATGTTGATTGATAATTTCAGCGTTAGCACGAAACGGTAAATAATGAAGTATACTAAGAGGTAACCAAACACCATGAACCAAACACTTTTATTCGTTTTAGAGTCGAACACACTGATCCATATTTTACTACTTGGCACGCTCGGATTTCTGCTCAGTATGCTTATAACGCCGATCTATACGACACTTGCTTATAGGGGTCAGTGGTGGAAAAAGCCACGTACCACGGCGACCACAGGCGAGGTCGCAAAGATATTTTCGAAACTACATGCCGGCAAGCATTTGCGGAATATCCCGACAATGGCCGGAGTTATATTCGTACTAGCGGTCCTGATAGTCACGCTTTGTTTTAACTTAAGCCGCGAAGAAACCTGGCTGCCGCTGGCTGCTTTTGTTGGTGCCGCAAGTATCGGACTGATTGATGACATGATAAATATTCGAGGCAGGGGTGGGGGCATAGCTGGTATTCCGCCAAAAATCAAGTTGTTACTTATAACGTTGATTGCTCTTGTGGGCGGCTGGTTCTTTTATTACAAATTGGGTGTTGATGATATTTCTATACCGCTTATCGGCAGCCATATTGTTATTGGCTGGCTAATTATCCCGTTATTTGTATTGGTGGTAGTAGCGACAGCCAATGCAGTCAATATCAGCGATGGCCTGGATGGCTTGGCTGGTGGTTTGGCCTCGTCGGCGTTTCTGGTATATGCGATTATTGCCATTATCGAGGGACGCTATGGTGTCGCTGGGTTCTGTATGACTATTTTGGGCGCACTGTTGAGCTACACGTGGTTCAATATTTTTCCAGCTCGGTTTTTTATGGGGGATGTTGGATCGTTTGCACTTGGTACGGCACTTGGTGTGGTGGCGATGCTGACCGATACAGTGCTGCTGCTGCCGCTCATTGGCTTGGTGTTTGTTGCCGAAGCCGGCTCAGTACTATTGCAGATTATTTCTAAAAAGCTGCGCAGTGGCAAAAAAATCTTCTTAGTTTCACCAATCCATCATCACTTTGAAGCCCTTGGCTGGCCAGAAGCGAAGGTAACCATGCGATTTTGGGTTATTGGCCAAGTTTCCGGTGTACTCGGCATGATTGCATTCTTAGTCGGAAGGTTTCATTAGACTTTATGAGAGCAATCGAGCGAAGACAGCGAACGGTCAGCGGTGACATTGTGCCTGCACGAAGGCACCGGCCAGATTATTGGCTACTCATTTTAGTAGGTGCATTGCTCGTTATCGGAATTGTGGTGGTGTATTATATTAGTCCGTCTCTTGCCGTAGAAAAGAACGCCGATGGCAGTCAGTATGTATTGCGACAATTAATTGCAATTGGCCTTGGCCTTGGTCTGTTTGCGTTTGCGGCAACTGTACCACTCAGTTTTTGGAAGCAAATATACAAACCGTTATTAATTATCGCTGCGGTCGCTACATTACTAACACTGTTTATGCCTATTAACGATCAATATCCAGCGCACCGATGGATACGGCTTGGTGGCTTTTCTTTTCAATCGGTCGAGCTTTTGAAGCTAGCACTGTTAATATGGTTTGCAAAATTTTTAGTAGAACGCGCAAATCGCCAAAAATTACATGGTATGCAAGAGACTTTCATGCCGTTTCTTTTTGTATTACTCGGCGCCGGTATCGTAGTGGCGGGGCTGCAAAGCGATTTCGGCTCTGCAGTGGTAATGTCGGCAATGCTTATCGCATTGGCATTTGTTATTGGCGTGCCAATGAAACGTATTATGTTAATTGGTGCAATTTTGGCAGCCGGAGCTGTTTTAGTTATAGCTGGCAGTAGCTACCGGCGCGAGCGCCTCATGACTTACCTTAACCCCGAAAAAGACTGCCTTACCACTGGCTACCAAGCGTGTCAGGCGCTTATTGCTGTTGGCTCTGGTGGAATGATTGGCCTAGGACTTGGTAATAGTGTGCAGGCGTACGGTTACCTTCCAGAGGCAGAGAACGATTCTATCTTTGCAATCTATGCTGAAAAATTCGGTTTTGTTGGCGTTGCGGTCATCATTGGACTTTTGGCAGCGCTTTATGCGCGAATGAAACGTATTGCCGATCGTGCGCCGGATGATTTTAGTAGATTGTTAGTTTTTGGGGCGATGGTGTGGCTCAGTACTCAAGCAATTATCAATATTGGCGCTATGCTTGGGTTGCTGCCGCTGAAAGGTATCACGTTGCCGCTCATTAGTTATGGCGGCAGTAGCGTGTTGATGGTGCTTTTAGTGCTTGGCATTGTTTTTAACGTTTCGCGGTATACAAGCCTTACGATACCGCGCAAGCAACAAGTAAGAGGAAGAAGCTATGACAATAGTCGTGACAGGCGGCGGGTCAGGGGGGCATATAACACCCCTGTTGGCGGTCGCATCTGAATTAAAAAAACAGAACGAAAACACGCGGATTGTATATGTCGGACAGCGGGGCGACCAGCTTGCCGCGAGTGTCGGCAAACAGCCTGCCATCGACGAAGTAAAGTTGATTTGGGCAGGAAAATTACGGCGCTATCACGGCGAAGGCATGCGCCAGTTGCTTGATATAAAGACGATGCTGCTCAACATTCGCGATATGTTCCTGGTGCTTTTTGGCATTGTCGAATCTTTGCGGTGGTTGATGAAGCATCGCCCGGCAGTTATTTTTATAAAAGGCGGATTTGTTGGCTTGCCAGTTGGCTTGGCTGCAGCACTATTACGCATCCCATATGTCACACATGACTCTGATGCGTTGGCAGGCCTGACGAATAAAATAGTTGCTCGATGGGCAGGTGCCCATGCTGTTGCTTTGCCGAAAGAGGTCTATGCCTATCCACCAGAAAAAACAGTGACAGTCGGGGTGCCAATAGCGGATGAGTATGAGTTGGTTTCGCATAAAAAGCAAATTGTCTACAAAAAAGAGATTGGCTTGAGTAAGGCCGGGCAGGTTATCTTTGTAACCGGCGGAGGCTTGGGGGCAAAGATTATTAATGATGCGATAGTATCAATTGCGCCACAGCTGCTTCGCACATTTCCGGATGTGTATATAGCACATGCTGCCGGGCATCAACATGCAAAATCAGTGATGCAATCATATCGAGATACATTACCTGAAAC